>CAMWKN010000247.1 GCA_947174825.1 uncultured Clostridium sp. | reverse complement strand
CCTTATACATTACATTGTTGGCACGATTCATCGCCCATGTCATAATTCTGCCAATCAATCCATGCGGATTACCGCACTGATTTGATAGATATTCACTAAATTTACTCATCACATTTTCCCTCTAACAAACAAATCCCGATTGGGTTTTCACAAAATCTAAGGGATTTAATAACGGTTATATTTTGTTATCGTGAATTGCTCCAACCCTTGAAAACCTGCAACACATTATAACACAAAACAATTACGGCGTGGGAACTGATTTGATATGCTTGTAAAAATCATGAACGGACAGATAAAAATGAAATTACTATACGCAAGGTACAACATGTACCACAACAGTATATATCCAAAAGACAAGCAGCACTCTTATAAGTTTGTCATTCACAATCCAGTAATTCGCCTAAATTTTTATACTCCTCTGAAGAATCAATTTTTTTCTCAATATATTCAGAATCATGCCAATAAGTTTTTATTCCATACGGCTCTATTTCATAAGCGGATGCATCTTCTCTGATCAACCTGTATTTATCGTCAATAATTTCTAAAGCACAGCAATTTGAAATTCCGATTCCTGCTACATCATTATCTTTTATTGCTTCTTTCATATGTCCTAATCTGTTAGTATATTCATTTTTTACATTACAATGAGGTGTAAAAAATGCGTTCACAAAATTTAGTCCATCAACGGTTATCATTGGAGCAGTTTTATCATTTAATTGCATTTTTAGAGAATCAGAACTGCATGATTTAAACCAACAATTTGCACCGGCAGAAACGCCACAAACGACTTTTCCGTTCTTCCAGGCATTTTCTAAAACCCTATCAAAGCCAGTTTCAAGCCAAAGTTCCATCATTCCCTTGGTATCGCCACCGCCTTCGTAAATTATATCTGCCCACGAAACTAATTCTACTGCTTTTTCAAAATTAGTTTTTAAATCTCTCTTTTTAATCGTATTGCATTTACATCCATATAGATCCCCATATATCTTTTTCATAGTGTCAAAATAAGTATTTTCTTTAGCTTCCTCTATTTGAGCGTGAGCTAAAAATAAAAAATTAGGATTTCTCTTATCAGTTAAATTAACAATTTCCTGGTCAATTTTCTTTGTTTCATAGGGGGCGGTTGTTCCATCGCTTTTTATTCTGCCATTTTCCCCACCGCCAATGGCTACTATTTTTTTGGTCATATTAATCTCCATTCCTGTGCTGTTGTTCTACACTAAGCTCTATTCCTGCAAAGTAAACTTGCTTCAACTGCATTTAATATAGCATAACAGTTCTAATTCATAATCTGAAACCTGTTGCAAAATATCTACCTCCCCTTTAATTTAATAAGTTTCTTATTTAACCATGGTTATATACTGAGGTTCTTGACGGTAAAGCATTCATTTTTTTATGATAACATGCTGTACACTAAAATTGAGATAACACATTGTACTCATAATGTCAAGACATTATTTTCAAAATAAATGTATGGTATTTCACCATGCCTGTCTACCAGTAACCATTATTATCTATAGAGCCCTATAGAGCCATCTGTTTATCTACCCCATCCACCTTTCTCTTTATCTGTCTTATAAACAAGAACGATCATACCTTACACTTTCTTCTTTGCTCATTTAGCCACGCTCTTTGCCTTTTTAATAATGGTTACGTCTATATTTCTTTTCTGCTTTACACAAATGATGACTGCCATAATAATCATTGGAATCATACTGATAATACCAATATATGCTGGACCAAGGATTGCCTTATCTGTATACTCAGGTTTAGAAAGATAAGCAAATATGGTAAATGCATTGGTTGCACCATGCATCAGTGATGGAAGCCAAATAGTTTCTGTCTTTTCATACATATAATCAAACAAAATCCCCATCATAACAGTACAGATGCAGAATACAATCGGACCGAGCACTGGGGCTCCAATATATTCTTTACCATACTCATAACCAGCAAGAATCATAACCGGCCAGTGCCAAGAACCCCAAATCACACCACCCACGATACGTCCCTTAGTGACACCAAGTTTCTCCTTCAAGTATGGATACAAAGCACCTCTCCAACCGACCTCTTCACCTAATGCAGCAAACATATTAAAAAATGGAGCAAATGTAACTGCCTGAATACTAGAAATCAGTATATATATCGGGATTGTTAATCCTTGCGATTCCATCTGTTCTAATGCACCAGCCGCTTCCATATATCTGCGCAAGGTCAAAAATTCAGGATCAAACGCCTTGGGAAAGATGATAAAAAATAAAACTCCACCAATGATGCTTAGTAAAGCAGGCATCCAAAGTGCAAAGAATACATATCGAATTTTACCCTTTAGATGCGGAACCCATCCCATACCTTTTAATGGAATCCTTGCTATAAGTGTAGCCATGAAAGGCATAAACATAGTTATCACCAAAATAATCCCAAATACCATTTGATTTCCATTGTTGCTAAAAATGCTTGCAATAATTTCCAAAATCCATGCCAATCCAAATGCCACTATCATATATATCGTAAATTGTTTTTTACTAGTTTTTGTTTTATCCATTATACGTCGACCTCCCTTCTATATACTTCAAGACTCCAAATTTTTCTCTTGCAACTAGGACAAGTTAATTTTCTCATCTTTGGAGTATGATTTCCCAGAAATGCTTCCATTTTCTTGGGCCGAAATCTGGTATGACATTCCGGGCAAATATACTCTGTAAGTTTATACCAATAGTCAAACAGAAAAAAAGCACAAATAATAAACATTGCCAAAGCTACAAAAAATGGTATCCAAATTCCTTTTAGTATACCGATAACAAAAGTCACAATTTCTACAGTTTCTAACGGAATTGAGATCATCACCATCTTTTTGTACATTTTCTTTAATTGTTTTTTTTCTTCCATAATCCGCGATATGTCATGAATTGTTTTTTGCGATCCATCCTTGAAAGAAGATAAGGTGCTTCTTATACTTTTTATTTTTTCTAATTGCTCCGTTTTTCTCTTAACCTCTTTCTGAATGTTGTTCTCCTGTTCATCAAGCAAAAGTTCAATCACTTTTTTTGACTCATGGGATTCCAATATTTCAGCAATATCTTTAATAGAGATGTCCAAATCTCTTAAAAAACAAATGGTTTCCAATGTAGCAACATCATCTTCAGAGAAAAGTCTTCTTCCTCCCTCTGTCAAATCCGTTGGAACAAGAATTCCTCTTTCGTCATAGTACTGAACAGTTCTTACTGAAACACCACACTTCTTTGCAAGTTCTCCGGTTGTATATAATGACATATCTCTGCCTCCTTTCAAAGGCTATATTAGTATATAACGTAGCGTAACAAGCAATATATCACGCTGCGTTATTTTTATTTTTAGCTCAAAATTGCTTACTTTTGAACTTTCTTCATCTGGACTGCCATATAGGATTTCCCCTGCAACTCTACTCTAAATTTGCCCTTAAAAATGCCCCTACTCTCAATCGACATCTCCCATGTATCAATAACCTTTACTTCATACTCTGTTTCATCATCAAAATAGTAATCACGGAAATATGGTCGCATAAAACTGTAGTAAAATAAATAATAGCTCTTAACCGGATGCGCTGATTCCACTTCTGGCACTGCACATACTTCATCCCATCCGCATCTTTCATACGGTGCAAGACCGATTCCCGGAGTTTCCCCCATCACCTGTAAAAGCAGATGAAAACGCTTATGGCTCTCACCATGCAGTTTTCCCCCATGTGACCACCAGAGGACATCCTCTTCATTCATATAGGTTTCACCATGTCCCGGATATCCTCCACGGCAGGCTGCTTCCCAAAAACGACGGAGCATTTCTTCTCCGCTGATATTTCCCCAGCCATGCTGGATATTGCCTTCATATGCGATTTCGTCCAAAACAATCGGCTTGTGGTACTTCTCCCTCCACTCATTTACCAACTCCGCTGTTTTGTAAATATCCTGACGCTGAATACTGCAGTGGGTAATCCATGGTCTGTTATGGTCATAGAACATACCGCAATTATGAATGGATGTCAAATGATGATACGAATCTTTCTCACAAATAATTTTTGCATAATCTTCCCAGTCTGCAAGTGTTTTATTTGGAAAAATATCATATTCATTTGCAAGGGACCACCATATGTTTCGATATGCAGAAAATCTTGCAATCACATATTTCCAGTATAATATATCCTGTTCCTTTGTCATGTCTGCAAACCCCCAGCGATCGTAGGGGTGCATTCCAATCAAATCTGCCTCAATTCCCATCTTTTGAAGTTTCAGAATGCACATCTCAATATGCCGGAAGTGCAACGGGTTAAAACGTGTCAGTTGAAAATGGTTTCCCTCAGTTTTACCTGTATATTCA
>CAMWKN010000246.1 GCA_947174825.1 uncultured Clostridium sp. | reverse complement strand
GTCAGAAACCGTGATACCATTTTAGCAGAGGCAGATTGAGGGTGCTTTCCAAAATGCAGCCTGCCAGTAGAAGCAGGAAGAGCAGAAGCAGGGAAGGAATTTCAGGTAATAGGGACATGCCTTTGGTGTCGCTGTCTCTGTTGTTGTGAAGTTTGTCGATCAGACAGAGGTATGCGGGAACATACAGGATTGCCTGGGGCATTAGAAAACAGAAGAAACCCCAAATGCCGCTGATGCTGTGGAGCATGGTACAGAAAAGCAACAGCAGACCGCCAGTAAAACCACGGTAAAGCAGATATGCGCTGAGATATAGCAGCCAGACATTTGTACAGGAAAAAAATACCAGAAGCAGGTAATTCTTGGCGTGTTGTTTGAGACACAGTAGAAAGAGAGGGAGAAAAGGGACTTTAGTAGTGCTGATGCCAGACAGCAGTCCATTATAGGTTTCTTGTACAGTATGATACAGACTGTTTCGCAGGAAATGTCCACATAGGTATCCAAGTAGCATGCCTGCCAGATAGAGGAGAATACTGCTGATAATGGTTTTGCTGCTGTGAGCAGATGACTGCTTTTGGTAGCGGATGAAATAGGATTTCAAGGGGATTTTCCTCCCGGTAAAGTGCATTTCCTTATCAATATATGGGACAATCGGAGAAATATGATGCTGCAGGGGGAAAATAAATTCCAGCAAAAAAAATTCCAACTTGCAGTAAGATATGGTATAATGTTCACGAAAGCAATGAGCGGTGCAATCAAAAGACGATGCTAAGGTGTCCGAAGGGTGCTTGTGTTCGGTTGAGCCCCGAAGAGGCATCGGGCACCATAACAAAGAAGCTGTTCTTTTGATTATTGTGCGAATGCCCGTGACCGAGCAAGTATATTTGCGAGGGAATGGTGCAAGGTGGACACAGAGATACAGAAAGAAGGAACTTAATCATGGAAGCAGTCAGTTACCATCGTCAGGTCAATTATTATGAAACAGATCAAATGGGAATTGTTCATCATTCCAATTACATACGCTATTTTGAGGAAGCACGGATGGATATGATGGATCAACTTGGAATGGGCTATGCAGGAATTGAGCAGGCAGGATTGCTGATACCTGTCTTGTTTGTGGATTGCCAGTATTTACAGCCTTTACGATATGGAGATCAATTCGTGATAAGTACGCGTATGACCAAATTTGATGGCATCAAAATGGAGATTGCCTATGAAATTCATAAAGAGAATGGGAAACTTCTCTGCACTACTGGTCATAGTGGACATTGTTTTTTGGATAAAGAGATGAAGCCGGTTCGAATGAAACGATATTATCCGGAAATTTATACAAAATTAAAGGAAATGGTATGAGTAATACATATCCTAACAATAGATATTACTTTGGGAGGGTTATAGGATGAAGAAAAAATTGCGTGTGATCCTGATTACCAGTCTGATTATGTTAGTTGCCATGGGAGCATTACTGTGGAAAATGAATGAACTGGCAAAGAAACAAACAGAGAAGGAGCAGACGATATTAAAAGAGGAGCGGGATCTGACGGCAGAAGATGGCTCTAAGGTAACGGATGACATTAAAGAGGTGGATATTAATTCCCTGTATCTGTCTGGTGGAGACCAAAATGTGATTACTACGGCATTGAGTCCGGGGAATGATGTGTATCATGTGGATAAATCGGCAGAAGTGGAAAAAATGTTGACAGATATTAAAAAGAACAAGCAGTTTACTTTTGCCAATCCAATGTGGGCATATAACCCATATGGCACCAACAAGTTATCCATGTATCTGTATTTTAAAAGTGAGGGAAAGGGATATTGTCGCTATACCATTAGTGTGGCCGACCCAGCTATTCCGGATTTTACCAGAACCTTGTTAAATGATGGTTCGGGTAATTTATCGAAAGAGCATGAATATCAGTTGATTGGTCTGATTCCCGGGCAGAGAAATATCATTACGGTTCGTTTATACAATAAAAAGGATGAATTATCTGCAATACAAAGCTATGGTATTGATGTACCGGCTCTGACCGATGGCGCAGCTGTTCAGCTGGGAACCGAAGTTGGTTATAGCAAGACGACAGTTACCAATGGATTATATACTGCATTTACCGGGGCGCATACTGCTGCAGATGGCAATAAACAGTACGGAATTTTACAATATGACAATTCTGGATATCTGCGCAGCGATATTCCTTTGAATGGCGGTGTTTGCAGGAATATGCAGATTATCTATGATACCTTGATATATACAGCCGGTGACAGCCAGGTTGTCAAAGTAAATGATCTGGGGCAAGTTATGGGATCTTATGCCATTAATGGCTATAAAATCACAGGTGCGTATGCGTATGATGGCAGTGGCAGCTTGTATCTCATTGCAACCGCAAATCGGAAAAAGGCAACCAAAAACAGTAAGATATTGAAACTGGAATTGGAGACAGGAGAAGTGACAGAATCCTTAGATTTGGATACGCTGTTGTCACAGGTACATAAACGGATCAAAGGAAAGAATTGGATTGATATTAATTCCATTCAGGTTGTGGGAACAAATCAGCTGTTGTTGAGTTCCGCTGGATTGTCCAGTATTCTCAAGGTCAGTCAGGTAGGCAGTTTGTTGCCGGAAGTGAATTATATTATTGGAGATCCAAAGATATGGAATGATTATAAGGGATTCAAGGGAAAAGTTTTGGCGAAAGATACCGGAGAGGAATCAGAAGGTGGAGATGGAGAGGAAGGCAAGGAGAAAAAGAAAGATTTTGCCTATCAATACGGACAAAACAGTATGGTTTACCAGAGCGGATCGGAGGGGCAATATAGCTTAGAATTCCTCAATAATAACGCGGGACAGGGAGCCGGCGGAGGAACAGAATCCTATTACTATTGTTACCAGGTAGACGAGACGGCTGGAACCTATCAGTTAAAGGCTTATGAGACATTGCCACAGACTCGTACAGCGGGAAATGTGACGGTGGAACCGGAAGTGATTATTTATTGTAACAGTGATGCCAGGACAGTACAGGAAACAGATCGTTCCGGAAAACTGATCCGTCAGTTTACTTATCCATATCCAATCTATCGTGTCTACAAGTCAGATTGGAAGGGATTCTGGTTTTATTAATTGTTTTATGAATTGTTTGGCGCTGTTCTCATAATAACTTTGGAAATTATGGGAACAGCGTTTTTTTGACTTTCCCCATCATAATGGTTATAATATGATGTTAGGGTAAAGTAGTAGAGAAGAAAGGATGAGGAAAATTATGGCAAAGATTGATGTGATTTCTGGTTTTTTAGGAGCGGGCAAGACCACTCTGATCAAGAAATTAATTGCGGAAGCGTTTACCGGAGAGAAGTTGGTGCTGATTGAAAATGAATTTGGTGAGATTGGCATTGATGGTGGTTTCCTCAAAGAGGCGGGCATACAGATTACGGAGATGAATTCTGGTTGTATCTGCTGTTCTCTGGTAGGTGATTTTGGAGAAGCATTAAAGGAAGTACTAGAGAAGTATACACCGGACCGTGTGATTATTGAGCCTTCTGGAGTAGGGAAGTTGGCTGAGGTCATCAAGGCGATACTGAATATAGGGGATGAAGTTCAGCTTAATAGTACCTCAACGGTGGTAGATGCCTCCAAGTGCAAGATGTATATGAAGAACTACGGTGAGTTTTATAATAATCAGATTGAATATGCTGGAACTGTGATTTTGAGCCGTACACAAAATATTTCTGCAGAGAAGTTGGATACCTGCCTGAATATGATACGGGAAAAGAATGATGAGGCGTCTATTATAACAACGCCATGGGATGAGATCAGTGGACAGAATATCCGGGAGGCTATGGAGAAAATCAACTCCTTAGAGAAAGAACTGTTAGAAGAGCATCATCACGATGGAGAGTGTTGCTGCGGACATGATCATCACGACCATGACCACGATCATGAATGTCACCACGACCACGATCACGATCATGACCACGATCACGAGTGTCACCACCATCACGACCATGACCACGATCATGACCATCATGACCATGACCACGAGTGTCACCACGATCATGAGCACCATCATGACCATGATCACGAATGTCATCACGATCATGACCATGACCATGCAGATGGCTCCTGTTGTGGAGGGCATGGGCATCACCATCATGATCATGGACACCATCATGCAGATGATGTCTTTACCAGTTGTGGCATGGAGACGGCACACAAATTCAGTGAACAGGAATTAAGGGATATTTTAGACCAGCTGGCACATTCTAAAGAATATGGGGATATTCTCCGTGCAAAGGGTATTATTGCGGCAGATGAAGGGGAATGGTTCCATTGTGATTTGGAGCCAGAGGAGAAAGAGATCCGCCGTGGCGCTGCAGCTTACACTGGGC
>CAMWKN010000245.1 GCA_947174825.1 uncultured Clostridium sp. | reverse complement strand
CTCCATTGCGGCGTCCCGGATCATTGTCAGAGCATCTCGCAGGGAGAGGGTGCCATTTTCCAGGGACTCCATGGTTTCTTCTGTCATGGCGGTACCAGACAGAAGCTGCTTCAATTCAGCCTGTTCTTCTGCAGACAGAGAGCCTATTGTCAACATTAATGATGGATCTGTCTGATCTGGTGGCATGGTAATCTGCAACAGGGTTTCTCCAAATTGTGCGACGGCATCTGCAGACCCGTGTTCCGCCAGTGCACTTAACAGAGCAGGAATCTCCGAAGAATAATTCTGCAGCTGTACTGCCAGCATATCTGTGCCACTGCGGTAATTGGTAAAGGCTGCAATGCTCTCAGGGGTTACCCGCATCATGAGTTTATTCATCAGTGCTAAGGTATTCATATCGGTGGTTTTATTATCATATGCCTGCTGCATTAGTTTCTGGATGGACTCCCGGTTGATGGGCATCATATTGTCCATTAATGCTTTCACGGCAGACTGATTGTGCTCGCTCAGTGGAAGATTAGCATTTTCTAATGCTTTATTAATCAGAGAAAGTTCCGTTTCTGTATAATTTCCTACAGGTTCAATCAACACACCCTGTGGAGTCAGGCTACTCAAGCGGAAAGCAGCAGTCTGTCCAATGGAGAGCATGGAGCTGTCAGAAATCTGTCCACGGATCATTGTGTTATTTTCCAGAGTAATGGTAATTTCCCCGCCAGATAAGTCTGAGATCTCCCCCCGTATTACATCGCCTAAGGATAGATTGGTGGCAGCACGTGCCACTCCATATTGGCGGGCATTTTGTACATTGGGAGCCGATGTCGCTGGTGCATTCCGGCTGCCGTTTGCTGCCTGACCGGTGGTTCCCCGGTTCACCTGCTGCTGTCTGTTACCGGATGCCTGATTGGTATTCATTGGGGTTATTCTGGGTTGCTCCATGGTAATCGCTCCTTTCTGTCTCATACAACGAATATGCATAAATCATATTGTTGCATCTGTGTAATGAATATGAATGTAATTTATTTTTCTAAACGAGTCATGGTTTCTTAGTATCCATTACACTAGTAAGTATATCGGAAAAAACGGATAACAGATAGAGTTTTTCGGGATAAATATATGAAAAAATAGTCTATAAATGTAGGGATTTTTACATGATATCCCGGATTTTGAGAAAAAATATAGAAAAATGCTTGACAATTGATAATGGGAGTGCTATCTTACTTTATAGATGTTAGCACTCCATTGAAAAGAGTGCTAACAATGCAAGGGGAGGTGAGAATGTGGAATTAGATGAGAGAAAGCTCAAAATACTTCAGGCAATTATCCGTACTTACTTAGAAACTGGAGAACCAGTAGGCTCCCGGACGATTTCCAAGGATGCGGATATGCATCTGAGTTCGGCTACGATCCGAAATGAGATGTCAGATCTGGAAGAAATGGGTTATATCGTTCAGCCACATACCTCCGCAGGTCGTATCCCTTCGGATAAAGGATATCGTCTTTATGTGGATACGATGTTGGAAGCCAAAACGGCAGAGGTGGATAGCCTCAAGGAAGAATTGGATGAAAAGGCAGATAAGATGGATGTTCTGCTGAAACAGGTTGCCAAGTTTCTGGCGACCAATACTAATTATGCAACCATGGTTTCTGCTCCCAGATATCAGTCCAAGAAAGTCAAATTCATCCAGTTGACTGCAGTGGATGAGGAAAGCCTGTTGGCAGTGATTGTGTTGGATAATCACTATGTCAAGAATCAGTTAATTCGTCTGGAGAGTTCCATTGATGCGGAACGTCTGACCAAGTTAAACTTCATATTAAATACGACTTTGAATGGTTTGGATGTAACGGAAATGAATCTGGCGATTATACAGCAGATTAAGGAGCAGATGGGTGGAGATTCCAGTGTGATTGATTCGGTGCTGGAAGTTATCGGCGTGGCATTAACCGCGGAGGAAGATCCAGAGGTTTATACCAGCGGGGCAACCAATATCCTGAAATATCCAGAACTGACAGATAAGTCTAGTGCGGCAGAGATTTTGAACGCCTTTGAGGAAAAAAAGGTTATTAATAACTGGTTGGAGATTCCTGCCAATAATAACCTGCCATCCAATGAGATGCATGATATTCAGGTATATATTGGAGATGAAACACAGGTTGACAGCATGAAAGATTGTTCCATGGTAACAGCGACTTACCGAATTCATGAAGGTGTATATGGTAAGATCGGTATCGTGGGACCGAAGCGAATGAATTATGACAAAGTAGTTGGAACACTGCAGTCTTTAATGACGCAGTTGGATGATATATTTAAGGATAAGTAGAGAGGTGGTTAGAACTGTGGCAGATAAAGAAAAGACAGTGGAACAGGAAACAGTAGATACGGCAGAGCAGTCTGAGGATTCTACCCAGAATATGCCAGAGGAAGGCGTGGATACAGCCGAGGAGGTATCTACAGAAGAAACAGAAGACGATGTATCTGGAGAGGAAGCAGAAGAGGAGCAGTCTTCTGAGACAGCTGACAAGGATTCCAAGGTTAAGAAACTCTTTGACAAGAAAAAGAGTAAGGGACAGTCAAAGCTGGAAGAGAAGATTGCCGAATTGGAAGAAAAGAGAGTGCGCCAGCTGGCAGAGTTTGAGAATTTCCGGAAACGATCCGAAAAAGAGAAATCCCAGATGT
This sequence comes from uncultured Clostridium sp., assembly GCA_947174825.1. Next base: position 1,710 of record CAMWKN010000245.1, on the reverse strand, counting down.
TTGAAATGGGTGCCAAAGACGTAGTAGAAAAGATCCTTCCGGTGATTGATAATTTTGAGCGTGGTCTGATGACCGTGCCGGAGGAGCAAAAGGAAGATTCTTTTGTTCAGGGCATGGAATTAGTATATAAACAGATCATTACCGCATTAGAAGAAATGGGAGTCAGTCCCATTGAAGCAGTAGGGCAGCCATTTGACCCGAACCTGCACAATGCAGTGATGGCAGTTGACGACGACAGCCTGGAAAGTGGTACCGTGGCAGAGGAATTGCAAAAAGGATACCTTTACAAAGACAGCGTTGTACGTCATAGCATGGTGAAAGTAGTAAATTAAGAATAAATATTGTTATTGATTTAGGAGGTAATCATTATGAGTAAGATTATAGGTATTGACTTAGGTACAACCAATTCATGTGTTGCTGTTATGGAGGGTGGAAAGCCTGTCGTAGTAGCAAATACAGAAGGAGCCAGAACTACACCGTCTATCGTGGCATTTACCAAGAATGGTGAGAGACTGGTGGGTGAGCCGGCAAAGCGTCAGGCAGTTACCAATGCGGAGAAGACCATTTCTTCCATCAAGAGACATATGGGTACCGATTATCGTGTGACCATTGATGACAAGAAGTATTCTCCACAGGAAATCTCTGCTATGATTCTGCAGAAGTTAAAGGCAGATGCAGAGGGGTATCTGGGCGAAAGCGTATCCGAGGCGGTTATCACGGTTCCGGCTTATTTCAATGATGCACAGCGTCAGGCTACTAAAGATGCTGGTAAGATTGCTGGATTAGAAGTAAAGCGTATCATTAACGAGCCGACAGCAGCAGCGTTAGCATATGGACTGGATAATGAGAAAGAGCAGAAAATCATGGTTTATGACCTGGGTGGTGGTACCTTTGATGTATCCATTATTGAGATCGGTGATGGTGTTATCGAAGTTTTAGCTACTTCCGGAGATAACAGACTGGGTGGTGACGATTTTGACGAAAAGATCACACAGTATATGATCCAGGACTTTAAAGCACAGAATGGTGTGGATCTGTCCAATGACAAGATGGCATTACAGAGACTGAAAGAAGCAGCAGAAAAGGCAAAGAAAGAACTTTCTTCTGCTACAACTACTAATATTAATCTGCCATTCATTAGTATGAATGAAAGTGGTCCACTTCATTTCGATATGAATTTAACCAGAGCAAAATTTGATGAATTGACCAGTGATCTGGTAGAGAGAACTGCTACACCGGTTACAAATGCATTAAAAGATGCCGGTATTACTGCATCTGAATTAGGTCAGGTATTGTTAGTGGGTGGTTCTACCCGTATTCCGGCTGTACAGGATAAAGTAAAGCAGTTGACTGGACATGAGCCAAGTAAGTCTTTGAATCCAGATGAGTGTGTTGCGCTGGGTGCTTCTGTACAGGGTGGTAAGTTAGCAGGTGATGCCGGTGCCGGCGATATTCTGTTGTTGGATGTAACTCCTCTGTCTCTGGCAATTGAGACCATGGGTGGAGTAGCAACCCGTCTGATCGAGAGAAACACTACGATTCCTACGAAAAAGAGCCAGGTATTCTCTACAGCAGCGGATAATCAGAGCGCAGTAGATATCAACGTATTGCAGGGTGAGCGGCAGTTTGCCAAAGATAACAAGTCACTGGGTCAGGTCCGTCTGGATGGTATCCCACCAGCCAGAAGAGGTGTGCCACAGATCGAAGTTA
>CAMWKN010000244.1 GCA_947174825.1 uncultured Clostridium sp. | reverse complement strand
CTGCAGGAACAGGGCTTTGATGTGGTGGAATATTATCGGGTAACGGCAGAAACCGTAGCAGAGCGTGTTGCGTGGTTTGCAGAGCAGATCCAGACCAATGCTTATCCTTCCGATGGATTGGTATTGTTAATGGATGATATTGCCTATGGGGAGAGTCTGGGGCATACTGCCAAATTCCCAAGAAATGCCTTGGCATTTAAGTGGGAGGATGAAACGGCAGAGACCAGATTACAAGAGATCGAGTGGAGTGCATCACGAACCGGATTGATTAATCCGGTAGCAATCTTTGAGCCGGTGGAATTGGAGGGAACAACGGTAAGCCGTGCCAGTGTCCATAATATCAGTATTGTAGAACAGTTAGAACTGGGGATTGGAGATCGGATTCAGGTATATAAAGCGAATATGATTATTCCTCAGATTGCAGAAAATCTGACTCGCTCTGGTCGGCTGGATATTCCGTCAAAATGTCCGGTATGTAGGGAAAGTACAGCGATTCATGAAGACAATGGCGTGAAGGTATTGTTTTGTGAGAATCCCGACTGGCTGGCAAAAAAAATAAAAACCTTTTCTCATTTTGTCAGCAGAGATGCTATGAATCTGGATGGTATGTCAGAAGCCACTATTGAAAAATTTATCAATCATGGTATGATTCAGGAGTTGGCGGATCTTTTTCGGTTGGAACGATATCGGGAGCAGATTACTCAGATGGACGGTTTTGGAGAAAGATCTTATCAGAAATTGGTTGAGGCGGCGGAACGTGCCAGACAGACCGATGTAGTCCGCTTTGTATACAGCTTGGGAATTCCCAATGTGGGATTATCCAATGCCCGCTTGATCTGCCAGGCATATGGACAGGATTTTGACCGGATTCGTCAGGCAGATGTGGAGGCGCTGACAGAAATTGAGGGTGTGGGACCAGTGATTGCAGAAACCTTTGTGGAATTTTTCCAGAATCCGAAGATGCAGGAGATGGTGTCGCATTTATTAGAGGAAGTAGAGATTGAAGAAAAGGAATCCGGTGATATTCCGCAGGATATGGAAGGACTTACCTTTGTTATTACTGGCGCAGTGAAGCATTTTTCCAATCGGAATGAGGTGAAAGCTCTGATTGAGTCCAGAGGGGGAAAGGTAACGGGCAGTGTGTCTACCAAAACAGATTATTTGATCAATAATGATGCTGCCAGCAATTCTTCCAAAAACCGTAAGTCAAAGGAATTGGGGATACCAATTCTGACGGAGGAAGAATTCATGGAAAAGTATAGTATCTCTGATGTATAAAAACTCTAAAGTGGAATGAATTCATAGAAGGGGGCGTTTGATATGCCAATTAAGGTACAGAACAATTTACCAGCAAAAAAAATAATGGAACAGGAAAATATCTTTATGATGGATGAAACCAGGGCGGTGTCCCAGGATATTCGTCCGCTTTATATTGCTGTTCTGAATCTGATGCCCTTAAAGGAGGAGACAGAAGTACAGTTATTGCGCAGTTTGTCTAACACACCTTTACAGATAGAGATTACCTTTTTGACCACAGCGACCTATATTGGTACCAATACCAAGGCGAGCCATCTCAATGAGTTCTATCAGATCTTTGATGATATCAAGCATCGTAAATTCGATGGTTTGATTATTACTGGGGCACCGGTGGAGCAGCTGGATTATGAGGAAGTGCAATATTGGGATGAATTGAAACAGATTATGGAGTGGTCTAACACCCATGTTACTTCCACTTTGCATATTTGTTGGGGAGCACAGGCGGGCTTATATTATCATTATGGAATACATAAATATCTTTTGCCGGAGAAAATCGTGGGAATTTATGAACATAGGGTACACCACCGCAGGGAACCGCTTTTACGGGGGTTTGATGATGTCTTTTATGCGCCCCATTCCCGCTATACCGGAGTGTGTCATGAGGAGATTGAAGCCTGTGAAGATTTGACAGTTCTGGCTGATTCCGATGAGGTTGGAGAGCTTCTTCTGGTGTCCCGGGATGGCAAAAAGATTTTTGTTTTGGGACATTTGGAATACGACAGACTGACATTGGATGAAGAATACAAGAGAGATCAGGCAAAGGGGTTGTCGATTGGTCTGCCGTTTCAATATTATCCGGATGATGATCCACAGGAACGACCATTATTGCGTTGGCGTGGTGCCTGTAATGCGATGTATTCCAACTGGATTAATTATTATGTATATCAGAATACGCCGTATGATTGGTCATGAGATGTAACAATTTTATAAAGGCTAGGATGCCATCATTCTATTGGTTTAGATATTCCATGGTATTATCAAGTGCTTCATGAGAAAAAATAATGGCAATATGTCGTATTTTTTGCTATAATGGATTGTGGATTGTTACGCTGGAACAAATTGTATCGGTTGCTTATCCTGTTTGCAGTATGGGAAGTACGCAAACACAATATAAAATAGATGGAGGTACTAGTATGAAAGCATACAAAGACATGAGTAAAGAGGAACTGCTCACAGTAAAGGCAGCATTGGAGAAAGAGTACCAGACGCAGGAAGCAAAGGGCTTAAATCTCAATATGGCAAGAGGAAAGCCGGGATTTTCCCAACTGGCACTTTCCATGCCGATGTTGGATGTGATTAACAGTGATTCCGATATGAGAACCGTACTTGGTAATGATACCCGTAATTATGGTGATCTGGATGGAATCGGAGAGAGCAGGAGACTGATGGCTGACATGATGTCGGTGCAGAAAGATAATGTGGTTGTCTGTGGAAATTCTAGTTTAAATATTATGTATGATACCATTGCCCGTTCTATGACTCATGGTGTCAAGGGATCTACTCCATGGTGCAAGCTGGATCAGGTCAAGTTTTTGTGTCCGGTTCCGGGATATGACAGACATTTTAAGATCACAGAATTTTTTGGTATCGAGATGATAAATATTCCTTTGTATGACGATGGTCCGGATATGGATCTGGTGGAAAAATATGTGAATAATGATCCTGCTGTGAAAGGAATCTGGTGTGTGCCAAAGTATTCCAATCCAACCGGTATTTCTTATTCTGATGATGTGGTCAGACGATTTGCCAATCTGAAACCGGCAGCAGAGGATTTCCGGATTTATTGGGATAATGCTTATTGCATCCATCACTTGTATGACGATATACAGGATGAGATTCTGAATATTTTGGAGGAGTGTGACAAGGCAGGCAATCCGGATATGGTATATATCTTTGCCTCTACTTCCAAGATCAGTTTTCCGGGATCTGGAATTTCTGCCATTGCTTCTTCCTTGGATAATATTGAGTACATCAAGAAACAGATGTCTGTCCAGACAATTGGACACGATAAAATTAATCAGTTAAGACATTCCCGTTTCTTTAAGGATATTGATGGATTGCAGAAACATATGAAACTCCATGCGGAGCTTCTTCGTCCGAAGTTTGAGGCGGTTCTGGATACCTTGGAGAAAGAGCTAAGCGGACTGGAGATCGGCAGTTGGATTAAGCCAAGAGGTGGATACTTTATTTCCTTTGATTCCCTGCCAGGTTGTGCCAAAAATATTGTGGCAAAATGTAAGGATTTGGGAGTGGTTATGACCGGAGCTGGTGCCACCTTCCCATATGGAAAAGATCCAGAGGATTCGAATATCCGTATTGCTCCTACCTTCCCGACACCGGAGGAGATGCAGGAGGCAGCAGAGATTTTTGTACTTTGCGTGAAACTTGCCAGTGTGGAGAAGTATCTGGCAGAGAAATAAGTGATAGGTATTATAAAAACATAAAGGAAATACCCAAAGAAGTTTGTTAGCATAAACTCTTTGGGTATTTTTTTAACGGCTGGCATTTTTGACTTTATGTATGGCAAAGCCATCAGTATAAAAGCAGCGCAGAAACGAGGTAAATTATGAAAATTAAACGATCCGAGTGATCGGAATGTAAGCTGACTACGATGATTTCATGGGCAGGGAAAGACTATCTTACTGGTAACCCATGACCGGGAGGTCGCAGCTTGTTGCCTGAGACAGATAGAAATATGGGATGGGAAGTGTGTGTAGGTTCGCATAGTGTATTGCTGTTGTGAACCTACTCACACTTCCCTGCCCGTTTAGTATTGACACAGTCTTGGATCGATTAGTATATCTTTTCTAAAGTGATCTCGGTCTACAAATCCGCTGATGCCTCGTACTCTGCCACGGTCAGTGTACTGCCAGCCGCTCCAGTATCTCCATGGATTTTCCATATCCGGACGGAATACATCGTAATCGGCGATCCAGAGCGGATAACGACGGAAACGGTCATCGTCAAAGCGGGTGGAGGCATTGGAGGCATCACTGTATAAAACCGGTATATGTTTGGTTTCTTCTTCCAGAGTAGTTAAAAATTCTTCAGAAATACCGCGGACTTCGGCGGTGGTCAGATCGACAAA
>CAMWKN010000243.1 GCA_947174825.1 uncultured Clostridium sp. | reverse complement strand
ACCAGTACCGCTCCGGATATTTTGCTATTGGAGAAAAAGTCGGTCAGGCTTGGAACGCAGGCAAAAAACTTATGAATAAATAGTAATTGTTTGAAAAGGAGAAATTTGTATGAATAAGATTTCACTTCCGCAGGCACCAACGCTGACTTCACCTAACCCTGTCACTCTCGTCTGCACACAAAAGCCTGATGGCAGCACCAACCTTGCCACAGTATCATGGTGGACCTATCTTTCCTACAACCCAAATATGATTGCTTATGCGATGGCAAAGACCTCATACAGCGGTGAAATGGTACGCAATAATAAAAAAGTCATTCTCACAATCCCCGGCGTCGCAATTGCTGACGAAGTAATGGACTGCGGTATGTCCACAGGTCGTGATACAGACAAAATCGCTAAACTGGGAATTGAAATGCAGGAAGTACCGAACAGTGAAATTAAAATTCCGCTTCATAGCCGTGTGGCAATCAATTGCATCCTGAAAGAATTTATTGAAACAGGCGATCACTATTTGTATATCTGCAATGTAGAGGATGTTTATGGCAATGAACAGGAAGAAGCTGTTTTTGCATGGAACGGTTATTCTCAGATACGTCCTGCAAAATAGGCATAAATCAGTAAGGAACTGTGCATAAATAAATCGTACATTTATGCATAGTTCCTTAATTCTATCTTTGCAAGATATGTTCTGTCCCTTGGCCGATAACCATTTTTACATGTTCATCGACCAAGGTATAAAACATCATTTTTCCATCTCGACGCTGTTTTATCAGCTTATTGGACTTCAAAAGGCTTAGCTGATGGGACACTGCAGATTGTGTATATCCGAGCCTGTCTGCCAGTTCGCTGACACAAGCGTCATGTTCCATCAACAGAAGCAAAATTCGGATACGGGTGGGATTCCCAAGCATTTTGAAAAATTCAGTTAAGCAATACAGATTACTTTCCTGTAATTCTCTGTGAAAATCGTTATCTTTATATTCCATCAAAGGAAGCCTCTCCCTCTGCAACTTACAGTTTTTTTACAAACAGACAACGGATCGCATTGAGTACCGCAAGAATCATAACACCAACATCAGCAAATATCGCCAGATACATATTTGCAATACCAACAGCACCCAGTGCAAGGCAAGCAAATTTGACAACCAGTGCCAGAACAATATTCTGATAAACGATACGCAGACACTTACGAGAAATTCTGATAGCTTTAGAAATCTTCATAGGATCATCATCCATCAGGACAATGTCTGCCGCTTCAATCGCAGCGTCTGACCCCATTGCGCCCATAGCAATACCTATATCTGCCCTTGAAAGAACAGGGGCGTCATTGATACCATCTCCGACAAAGGCCAATTTAGCTTTACCGTGCTTCATGCGCAGCAGTTCTTCAACTTTTTCAACCTTGCCAGCTGGAAGCAATTCGCCGTAAACCTCGTCGAGGCCAAGAGAAGATGCTACCTGATTAGCTACTTTTTTCGCATCTCCGGTAAGCATTACCGTTTTTTCTACACCTGATGCTTTCAGTGAAGAGATAGCAGCTTTGGAGTGTGGCTTTATAATATCGGAAATCACGATATGACCGGCATAAGCTCCATTAATAGCCATATGAATAATTGTACCTGTTTTGTGGCAATCGTGGTAGGAAATATTCAAATGTTTCATCAGCTTATCGTTACCGGCTGCAACTTCCACGCCATCCACCTTTGCAATGATTCCGTTTCCGCTGATTTCCTGAATATCACTTACACGAGAGCGATCCGGCTCTTTGCCATATGCGCGCTGCAAACTTTTACTGATGGGATGTGAAGAGGCACTTTCTGCCAAAGCCGCATATTCAATTAACTGTGCGTTCTCCATTTCATTATGGTGAATGCCGTTTACCTCAAAAACGCCTTGGGTCAACGTACCCGTCTTATCAAATACGACTACCTTAGTTTTAGAAAGAATTTCGAGATAGTTAGAGCCTTTTACCAATACACCCTGTTGGCTTGCACCGCCAATACCGGCAAAGAAGCTCAAAGGAAGACTGATAACCAATGTGCAAGGACAACTAATAACGAGGAATGTTAAAGCACGGTAAATCCATACGCCCCAATCTGCCGCAAGTCCCATAAAGAGCATACGAACAAGTGGCGGCAGGATTGCCAATGCCAATGCACTGTAGCAAACAGCAGGAGTATAGACCTTTGCAAATTTCGAGATAAAATCTTCTGACTTGGACTTGCGGGAACTTGCGTTTTCTACCAAGTCCAGAATTTTAGAAACAGTAGATTCCCCGAATTCCTTTGTAGTTTGTATTTTCAATACACCAGTCATAGAGATACATCCGCTGATAACTTCGTCTCCGACCTTTGCCTCTCTAGGCAGACTTTCGCCGGTGAGTGCGCTTGTATTCAAGCTGGAATTACCCTCCACAATGACTCCGTCAATCGGCACTTTTTCACCTGGCTGAACAACAATGACACTGCCGATCTCAACTTCATCCGGATCGACCTGCTCCAGTTTACCATTTCGTTCAATATTAGCGTAATCCGGGCGAATATCCATCAGATTACTAATATTCCTGCGGCTCTTACCGACAGCATAGCCTTGAAACCATTCGCCTATCTGATAGAACAGCATAACAGCAATCGCTTCCAGATACTCTCCGTTTTCGTAAATAGCTAATGCCATCGCACCAACAGTTGCTACAGCCATTAGGAAGTTTTCATCAAATATCTGTCTGTTTTTGATACCCTTGACCGCTTTTCTCAGAATGTCATAACCTATGATAAAGTAATCGATCAAATAGCACGCAAAGCGAATCCAACGTCCGGCAGATGAAAATAAATTTTCATCAAATGTACTGAATATTTCCACCGAAACAAATTGAAGACCTAAAAGAACAGAAGCAGATATTAAAATACGAATCATCATTGTTCGCTGTTTTTTTGTCATGCCGCCTTTACGTCTGCCAATAAAAATGAGAAGCCCAGCAGCCGTAAGAATTACGACTGCAAGTAATATGTTTACTATTAGTTCTTGCATGGTAAAAATCTCCTTTCAAAGTATGCTTAATTGTTTATTTGTCAGTTTAGAAAAATGGCACACTCAAACTGCCAAGGCGCGTTTTAAGGGTGCCATTTAAATTAAAAGCAGTTCTTATTAGATAGCAATTTCGCAATCTGGTTCAATCTTTTTGCAAGCTTTCAGAACATTCTGCATAACATTCTTCGGTTCATGGCCATCAGCAAATTCAACGATCATCTTCTGTGTCATGAAGTTAACAGTAGCCGATACAACACCTGTAGTTTTACGAGCAGCATCCTCAATCAGATTAGCACAGTTGGCACAGTCTACCTCAATTTTGTAAGTTTTTTTCATAGTAAAGTTCCTCCTTGAAAATTTTTTTGAATTTTACGATTAAGTACTTGTTAATTGTTCTGATTGTAGTATAATATAAACAGAACCAAAAGTCAATATATTCAGTGAGTATTTTTCCAAACGGACAAAAGTTATTTCCGAATGGGCTAAAATTTCTCAAAATGAAAGGAGCAAATATAATGGTTCATATAAAACTGCCACATCATCATGAAGAAAGAAACGAAACATCCCGTATATAGGAACAGCTAAGTAATGAAAAACTATGTTCAAATCGGTCTATGGGACCTCGATTGCCGCCCACATGAAAGAACACCGTATGAAACGGGCAGCTAAACTGCTCTGGGAAACCAGTCTGAGCATTGCTGTGTAGGCTCGTTTGATAAAATCTATACAAATAATGAATTGAAAAAGAATATAATGGAATTTCTTTTTCAAAAGATGAAAGGATATACAAAACACACATTTTTTCCATATAAGCGAATGGCTATGATTATGTTTATGGTTTGCTTTTTACTTATTATATTGGGTCAAAAATGATATTTTGCCTATTTTACTTCTGTATCCACGACTAGCATATAATAATTCCGTCTATTGAACTTAACATCCCGCAATGGATTCATCTGTTCCACGAAATGCAATATATACTGCTCCCTCTTCCCCGGATATGCACTCTTCAAAATTCCTGTTCCCTCTTGCTGTTGTCTACCTCTTCATTCTCTGCTCCTTTACATAAAAATAGGGCGCATAGACTTTTATGTCCTATACGCCCTGACGCTGTTTAATTCTTCTGCTGAATCGTAGTAATGGTTAATATTTGCCCCTCAATGATGACCAGACTGATGATGACCAGACTGATGATGATTTCCGCTATTTTTTTCATGGCTATGTTCGCCAATCTGTGTGCAACCTGACACTCCGCAATTATGGTATGCGTGCCCATCATTTGCGCTGTGTGGGTAACAATATTCTCCGTTGTGCATATGCGCTCCTGTTTCCGTACACCCTGCTATGTCACATATGCCATGGCTGTGTTCGCCAATCTGTGTGCA
>CAMWKN010000242.1 GCA_947174825.1 uncultured Clostridium sp. | reverse complement strand
ATTTATGTAGAGACGACTCATCATACCCTGCGTATTAGCCAGGAGACTTATATATCTGAACATATTAGGGATATTGATACATCTACTATGACCGGGCGAATCCGTTATCATCGTATTCGTCAGGGAATTAGTAAGGTGGAGATGGGAAAAAGGATTGGGATGACCGATCCTTCTTCTTATGCAAAGACATATGAAAAAGCCAGTGGCTTATTAACTGATTTTAAGCAGGTAAGAAAGGTTTGCCAGGCGTTGGGTGTATCGGAAAAAGAAATCTTTGATGATTATATGTCTTTTCTTGCTTCTGATTATATAACGAGACTATTAGAAGTACAAGCTATATTAGGCGAGACGAACGCTGGAATGGATCGCCGGATTGGCATGAGTAAAGGGCAGTATAAGAAATGGATTGATGGTAATAGTGTTCCCGGTAGGGAGGCGGTGGAAAAGATTATGGTGGTGTTTGAAGAGATGGGTAAGACAGGGAGTTGATATATCCCCAGGATGGCGAGAGCTGTCCTGCGGATTTTTTGGAAAAAAACATATGAATATATTTCTTCGATTTGATTTGAGTAAATCAATAAAACATGGTAGACTATATAATTATATGAGGAAACTCAATTAAGTTAATGGGTTGCATGATTTGGAAATAGATTTGGCTGTAAAAAAATAGGAGAGAGGGTGTTATAGATGAAAGTAATATGTTTTCATAATCCAGATGAGGAAAATGGATACTTAAGTAACTGGTATCCATCTGTATTCCAGTGGGATGGTATTACATTTTCTTCCATGGAGCAGTATATGATGTATTGGAAGGCGCTTACTTTTTCTGATATAGATATTGCAGAACAGATATTGAAGACGGATAATGTAGGGAAGATCAAGGCACTTGGCAGAGAAGTTTCCGACTATAAGGAATCTATATGGAATGGAAGAAGGCAGATTATTGTTTACAGGGGACTGCTGGAAAAGTTTCGACAGAATCCGGATATGACAGAACAATTGCTTTGCACAGGTAATATGATTCTGGCAGAATGTGCTGTTATGGATAAAATATGGGGAATCGGTCTGGGGATGAAGGATGAGAACCGTTTTGATATGGACAAGTGGAAAGGGCAAAACCTTTTGGGGTACGCCTTGATGGAAGTGCGGGAAGAATTGAGGAAATAGCGTTTAGAGAGATTTGCATCTGATTGATAAGAGCTTGTCATAATATAAAAAAGCGAATATAAAATAATATTTAGATGGAGATACTATCTATATCTTAGGGAGGCGATATAAAATGATAAAATGTTTCACTTTTGAAAACTTTAAGAGTTTTGAAAAAGCAGAACTTAATATTGAAACCTTAACCACGTTGATTGGAACAAATTCGTCGGGAAAAAGCAATGCTATAGAGGGAATTGCTATATTAGCTACAGCAGTTACAGGTCTTGAATTGAGTACCATATTAGACGGAACTAAAAATACTGGTGCGGTAGTGAGAGGTGGGAGTCATGGATGTGCAAGATTTAAAACAAACGCGTTTAAGCTTGGTTGTCTGATTGATCTGGATGATGACAATGACTTGTTGTACGAGATAAAAATAGGTGTCAACGGTCATGTTACAGTTGATGAAGAAGGAATGTATCTTGTGAAGCCAAATACACTTGGCCCTAAAAAAAATAAAATATTTAAGACCAAAGCGGCAGAGTATGAGCGTGCAGAAATAAAAGTGCAGTATAAAAATGGTAAAGCAGGCAATGATCCAGATGCTATCTGTGTACGATCATCAGCAATTTTACCGCAGATGATAGGGAAAATGGCACGAGATTCAGAAAATGAACGTGAAATCGTAAATATGTTAGAACGAGTTGCAAACCATTTGAAAAATATCAGGATACTAAATCCGGTGCCTTCTGATATTCGGAACTATGTTAGGATATCAGACGTTGATATTCGGATGAATTGTGACAATATCTCTGCAGTCCTTAACAAAATGTGTGAAGATGCGGATAGTAAGGAAAAGCTGTTGGAGATTGTTAGAGATCTGCCTGAAAATGATGTAGTAGATATTGAATTTATCAAAACAAAAATCGGAGATGTAATATTTGCTTTGAGAGAAAAAAGTAACAACTCTACAAATTTGGTCGATGCAAGGCAGTTATCAGATGGAACCTTGCGCTGCATTGCTGTATTAACAGCAGTTTTAATGAGCGAATCAGGAAGTATGGTGTTGATAGAGGAAATTGATAACGGAATCCATCCGGCAAGAGTATATAAGCTTATTGAACAACTGATACAGATTGGGAGAAGTCATAAGGTTGATATAGTGATAACTACACATAATGCCACATTGTTGGATTCTTATAAGAAAGATGAATTGGTGGGAGTATCGGTTGTGTATCGGGAAAAAGGAAAGGGAACAGGCAAAATTACTTCCTTTGTGGACATTGATAATTTTCCATCTATGCTTGCTTCTGGTGGATTGGGAAATGCGATGATTGATGAAAGCATACTTGCTGCATTGAAAGAAGAGCCGCATAAAAAAGATTATTCTTGGTTGGGGGTGTAGAATATGAATATTAAATTTATTGATACATCTGTTATGCTGAATCTACTGGAAGTGCCTAATAGATGTGCAGATGCTGAAGAGGTAAAAGAGCAATGGAAGAAAAATCTGGCGGCAAAAGATGTTTTGATCATGCCAATAGCAACAATTATAGAAACAGGCAATCATATTGCACATATAGCAAATGGAAATAAGCGTAGGAAAATAGCAGGGAAATTTAGTGAATACCTACGGAAAACTGCTGAAGGAGAAGCTCCTTGGCAGTTATATGATGTAAAAAACAGGGAAGAAGAATTACTGTATTTGGCAGAGAATATAGAGGATTTTGCCACAAGAGAGATTGGAATAGGAGATATGTCAATTATTTACGCATATCAGCATTACATAGAGGAAACACCAGCAATCGGGACTATAATGATATGGAGTACAGATAAACATTTGCAGATATACCAGAAAGATAATGTGTCAATGGTTCGGAGGAGAAGGAGATAGATCGTTGTAGTATTTCGTTATAAGGATTTAGGTATGGTTGTGTAAAAAAGCTAAACTCATGATAATCAGTGTAGAGCTGAATATCATGAGTTTTTTTGTTGCAAGTTCTCAACTGTAATTACTTTTTGCGAATCATTTATAATTATATTAGAATATATTTCACTTCTATATAGATTTAAAAGAGCTTCTGCAAGTCCGGATTCTATAAGAGCTTTATACAATATTTCTGTATCCAACTTCGTCATTCCGACTGTTCCTAATCAAGTGTTTTTTACTCCAGCATGAACTGCCTCAACCCGGAAGAGAAGGCAAATTTGCGTCAGATGCGTGATTATTACCATAGCGGAGAAAAAGTGGATGAATCAAACAGTTTGGTTAATTTGGTAGAGTTTGCTGAAGAAAATATTGTTTAAAAACATAATATATTTCAAAGATATATTATATATGTGAGAGTAGTATAACAGCAAAAACAGAGATGAAGTTGAGGAACATTCTTCAACTTCATCCAAAACTATGAATTAAACTAGAAAAAATAAGAATGATGGAGGTGACAAATAGTGTAATAAAAGAAAAAAACAAAAAATAAACTAAACTAACCCAAACCACACGGAGGTGCGCAGATGGTAAAACGACCGATACATATGCACCTTCCGCTAAACACGCTTGACCAACAGAAACTCTTGGATCATTTCAAGCAAATGCAGATTATTTTCGTGGAATCTGTACTTGCGGAAAATGATCTATCTGAGGAAGAACAGGGACGGCTTATTTATGCAGCCAGAGAAAAGTTGGAAGAACAGCGTGTGGAGCGGCTAAAAAAGGTGCATACCGCTTAAGTTGTTTGGTTCTGCCGGGAAGCCTTCGGGCTTTCCGGTGGGATTGAATAAATAGTGGATCGGAACTGTTTTTTATGCGTACTGAGACCATTGCACAGCAATGGCAACTTAAATGAGAGAGGTGGACATGACCCATCTCTCTCAAAATCCAAACAAATAAGGAGGAGTTTGATGCAAATAGAGAAAACAATGATAGGACTGTATTCCAGGAAAAGCAAATATACGGAGAAAGGTTTGTCTATCCAAAACCAGATTGACGAATGCAGAGATTATATTAGAAGGAATTTTGAGGAAGGAACTTACGAGGTTAAAATTTACCAGGATGAAGGTATTTCAGGGAAGGATTTTGAGCGTCCGGAGATGCAGCGGTTGTTAGAGGATATTGCTGCAGATCAGGTAGATGTTTTGGTGTGTTACCGATTAGATCGTGTGTCCCGCAGTGTCAGGGACTTTTCCCGTTTAATTGATGATTTGCAGGATAAAGGGAAGGAATTTATATCAGTAAAAGAATCTTTTGATACCAGAACCCCGATCGGGAGAGCTA
>CAMWKN010000241.1 GCA_947174825.1 uncultured Clostridium sp. | reverse complement strand
CACTCTTTCATTCGGCTTCGTTTATTTTCCGGCATCTACAAACATTTTCGCCACTTCCGGCGCATAATGGTCAATAAACTGACTATATCCAAGGTCAAGGGTTTCCAGCCTGTGCATTTCTTCCTCTGTCAGGCTGAAATCGAACAGGCTGAAATTCTCTTCCATACGCTCTTTGTGGGTGGACTTAGGAATTACTACCACACCTGACTGAATCAGGAACCGCAGGTTCACCTGCGCAGCCGTCTTTCCATATTTTTCCCCAATCCCTGCCAGCGTTTCATTGGCAAACAGGTTATTTTTCCCCTGTGCCAGCGGAGACCACGCCATAAGCTGTGTTCCATGCTCTTTCAATATCCCCCTTGCCACTTTCTGCTGCTGGAATACATGGACTTCAAGCTGGTTGACTGCCGGTATAGTTTCCACAAAGCCGGCAATGTCGATAAAACGGTCAGGCATGAAATTACTTACGCCAATGGCACGGATTTTCCCGGCTTTATATGCTTCCTCCATAGCACGATAAGAGCCGTAATAATCGTTAAAAGGCTGATGGATCAGCATCAGATCCACATAATCCGTTTTCAGTTTCTGCAGGGATTCATCAATGGACTCCTTTGCTTTTTCATAACCACCGTTGGAAATCCAAATTTTTGTAGTCAGGAACAGTTCTGCGCGTGCTACGCCACATTTACTGACAGCCTCCCCCACGCCTTCCTCATTAAAATATCCCTGCGCCGTGTCAATGCTGCGGTATCCCACAGAAATTGCATCCAGCACGCAGCGCTCCGTATCACCTGACGGAATCTGAAACACCCCATACCCAAGCATCGGCATTTTTACTCCATTGTTCAAAGTTACATATTCCATTTTTATTTTCTCCCTTCCGGATTTTTACTGCTTTGCCTTATTCTTTGACTGATTTCATGATACACGCATTTACCTTGACATGGAATTACCAAAAATGTTATACCGTATTTACTATAAGTAAATACAAGAGGAAATATATTATGATAAGCCAACAGTTAAAAGTATTCCTGCGGGTGGTTGACTGCGGCAGCTTTACCAAAGCCGCAAACCAGCTTTTTGTTACACCCGCATCCATTATGAAACATATGAACACATTAGAAAACCGCCTTGGCGTCACACTGTTAAAACGGAATAACCAGGGAATCAGCCTGACCTCGGCCGGAGAAACCCTGTACAGAGACGGTAAAAAATTAGCCGCTGAAGCAGAAAATGCAATTTTCAAAGCAAAAAATACAGAGCATGGGGAAGGGACTGTGATCCGGATTGGTTCTTCTTTATTAAACCCAAGCAAAGTCCTCACCGACCTGTGGCTCCGGTGTCAGGAAAAACACAGGCAGTACAGATTCAGCATTGTTCCATATGAAGATACGAAAGAACAGATTTTGTCCGTAATTGCTTCGCTTGGGGAGCGCATGGATATTCTGATTGGCTCATTTAATTCAAAAAAAATGCTGGAAACTGCAAATTATTACCCACTTGGCTATTATAAATTCTGCGTTGCCGTGCCGAAAGAACACCCTCTGGCAAAAAAGAAAGAACTGACACTCCGCGACCTGCACGGGGAACGGCTGATGATGGTAAAGAGCGGGGATACGGAACTCATCGACCATTTCCACGATATGCTTAAACTGACACATCCGCAAATTCTGATTGAGGAGGCCGATTATTATTACGACATGGAAACATTCAATATCTGCGAACAGACAGGCACCCTGCTACTTACTCTGAATGCCTGGGCAGACATCCACCCATTCTTGATCACACTTCCCGTTAATTGGGACTATCAGATATCTTTTGGAATTCTTTATGCGAAAAACCCATCAGAGGATGTAGTTGAATTTATCAAAATCATTAAACAACAATTTGGGAATGATAACAATTTAAACTGAATTTCTACATTTTGATTTTGCCTCAAGAGGATATAACTGTTTAGAAAAAAGAAGGTATAAATTCCTATCATTAAAAAATGCACCCAAACTCAGCTTGGGTGCATTGTATCAAATTGTGGTACGCAAGCCGGATTGGATAACCGATAAAGATTACCGAATAGTCATCCATATTTTCAACTGTTCCGGCAATCTCCAGAGGATTGCTTTCTTCTTCACGAGATATCTCAAGCAGTCCGTCATATGTCGTGGGATAAGCCACTGTTGACTCAATAGAAAAAGTATCCGCACCTGTCTGTTCTGCAATCATCTCGGCAATAATCTGCGTATTGCCCTTTTCAATCACACCTACCTCATACTGTTCATCCGCAAGGGAAAAGTATGCTACCAGTATGCTCCTTTCCGCAGAAGGTCCGGCATCTTCATTCTCTAAAGGAGCTTCTTCCTGCCCGGAATCTTCTGCTCTTTCCCTGGTGTCTGCGCCATCATCCCCTGCATTGCCAGCCGGATTCTCAGATCCATTCACTGTCCCAGCTTCGGAAGAAGCCGCCAAAGTATCAACATTACTGTTTCCCTGTGCATCTCTCCCCTGTCTGCCCCGCAATCGGATCATATCCGGGTTCTTTATCCCCAATGAGAGTGGTTCTTCAAGTCGCTCAATTGGTTTTTCTATGTTTGACAGATCAAAGAAGGACAAGATTATATCCGACTTATAATTTTTACTGTATTGCTACACCGTTTTCTTCCAGCCATTCTGCCACATCACTTGGCATACCGGGACCTCCTGAATAAGAAATCGCAAGCCCCTCTCCGATTGTGGAATTGGGCGCAAGCTTTGCAATTGCCGTCAGGCTTTGTCCGAAACGCCCTCCTCCATGGGAGCAGAAAGGAATGATCGTCTTTCCCGAAAGGTCATACTCCTCCAGGAAGGATGCTATCGGCATGGGAATAGATTCCCACCAGTTGGGGTATTCTTCTGTCAAGTATGGACTAAAAAAAATTTCATTTTTTTTGCACTTTCTGCACAAACCCCACCAATAAGGAATTTATGCGTTTCTTTCGCTACTCTCATTTTACTCTTACCACCGCATAATGTCTAATACTTATTCCGTTTTGCTTAACTATGCCTAAAAAGCATTATTCAGAATACCACCTATGCCGTAAGAGAAAACTGCCCCATGCCTACCACCTGCTCGCTGCCAGCTTCTTTGCGAAGTCCCTGTATATTTCTTCATCTGCCCATTTCGCATACTCTGTAATGTCGATCAGCTCTCTCAGGTCATAGATTTTGGAGCGCATCGCCTGTTCTACATTCTCTGGACTGTACTCGCCCAGTTCTGTCAGTTTCTCGGTCAGCTTCAGTCTGATCTCTTCCTGAAAGGTCTGCGGCATTACTGGAATATAGAACGGCGGCACATATGGCACGTTCTTCTGCAATGCAGCATCTTCATATTTGTAGCTTTTCTCAAAGTCAAGCACAAACCCCCGTATCAGGAGATTTGCTTCACTCTGGTTTTCTTCACTGATTAACCCTGTCAGTTCATCGAAGAACTGAACTAACTCACTCTTTGTAAAGCCCATCTTTACATACTCCTATCCAGAACCAAAGGCAGGACTGGATCAGCTTGTGCAAACGGTGTTTCCGCTTTCAGTGCCAATTCAGTCCTGCCCTTATTTCAACTCTTTATTTCCCTTACACCAACTCCCTTACAGAATGTCCCTTATACTTCCAGACTATCTCAATCTTGCTTGCCGGATAGACGATGACCTTTTCAATCAGTTTTTCTTTCATATCCTCTGTCAGTTCTTCCTCTTCCAGAAATGCCATAGCCTGATCTGCTTTCCTTTGGGAGCCTTCCTGTTCGGTTTCCTCTTCTTCCTGCGCCTGCCGGAGCGCCGCAAGTTCTTGTTCCAGCTTCTCCATATCGGCATCATACTGTTTCTTCTCATTCAGGAAAAACTCTCTTTCCAGTTTTCCGTCAGCGTATTTATCGTACAGTGCAATCCAGCTTTTTTGTGCTGCCTCAATCGACCTCATTGTGGAATTGATCCTGTCACTAACGGATAAAGGTGAATTTCTCTTTATGACCTGCCTTGACAGCTTATCACAGTCAAGAAATAACTCTGCCTCTTCTTTGACAGCTTCAAGTACCGACATATCGGCTTCACTCTTTTTAATCTCAATGTCCCTGCAATCGGAATCGGTCTTGAATGACCGCTGCTTGCAATAGACGGTTCCGTAGTGTGCATTGAACAATGCCCTGCCACAGCACCCGCAGTAATAGATGTTTTTGAACTTCTTGCTTTCTGTTGCTTTCTGCTGTTTCAGGGAAGATACCGCCCTGATGTACTGGGGATAAGTGATGATAGGTTCATGGGTGTTTTCCACCCTTACCCATTCCTCCCTGGGACGGTTTACCTGCTTTCCCCCGACTCCATCCAGCTTTGTCTTTAGCTGTACCATTGTCCCGGTATATTTTTCATCCCGTATAATGGCTTCAATCTTTGTTG
>CAMWKN010000240.1 GCA_947174825.1 uncultured Clostridium sp. | reverse complement strand
CAACAAATATAAAGGAACAGGAAGCTGCAGGAAAAGATGGATTAAAAAATAATGCAACATATCTTCATGCTGGTTGGGGAACTTTAGGGGGATATGGTTCTGGTATGGGCGCAAAAGGAACAGGTATTTATGAATTTGCCGACACGAAATTAAGTAACGGTTCACCGGATGATACTTCTGCCGGTTTGCGCTTGCGTCGAATGACGACAGATATTGAAGCATATATTTGCGGTATTAAGTTTGGATCAGTAGGTTCTGTTACAGTTTCTGCGCCGGATGAGAGTGGAAATATTACGGTTACCGAGGGTTTTGATACTTCAAAAATAGAATCCAAGGAAAAGGATGACACAGATATTGAACCAAAGCCAGAATCTGAAATGCGTGCCGATGAAGTAGTAGCAATTGGAGAGATTCTGAAAACAGCAAAAGAGTATAAAAAAGACGATATTTTAAGTGATACCGTATGGACAAAGCTGCAGAGTGAAATTGAAAAGGCAGAGGCGTTGGTTGCCAAAGAGGATTCTCTATCCATAGAAATTAAAGAACAGAGAACGACTTTGACGAACTATCTGAAAACAGTAGAAGAAGAAGTTGACAGGACAGCAACATGGAATGGATTAAAATCTTCTATTGACTATTGTAAGTCATTAAAGGAAGCGGATTATTCCAATAAAGCAACATTTGGAAAGCTGGCAGCTGCAATTACTACTGCTGAGACAACTTATGCCAAGAAGACAGATACGAGAATTAATTATAAGACAGCAAGAGATGCGCTGGAGAAAGTGCGTGTTGCACTGACACCAAATATATCTAAGGTAGAAAGTAATCCAAAGGATTTCCGTATCCTTAGTAAAGCGGATGTTACAAAAGAAATGGGTGCCGGCATCAATCTGGGTAATACGATGGACGGTGGAACATATGAGTCATCAGAAACAAACTGGCAGGCATACAAGACAACAAAAGAATACATCAAGGCGCTCCATGATGCAGGCTATAATACCGTTCGTATTCCTGTAACATGGGGAGTACACATTAAAGAAGATTACACAATTGAAGAGGCATGGATTAGCCGTGTACAGGAAATTGTGGATTATTGTGTTGACCAGGATATGTATGCAGTTGTCAATATCCATCATGATGGTGCAGCGAACCACGACAACCGTGGAAATAACACACCGGCTTGCTGGCTGGATACCTATGCGCAGAATATTGAGTCCGTATATCAGAAGTATGAGGGCGTATGGAGAACGATTGCCAACCGTTTTAAGGATTATGACGAGCATCTAATCTTTGAGAGTATGAACGAGGTAACAGATGCCCATGGTACAGCAACTAACGAGGACGAAGCTGTATTAAATGCATTGAATCAGTTATTTATTAATACAGTTCGTGCAACCGGTTCAAATAATACAAAGCGTTGGCTTGCGATTACGGGACGTTTTGCATCGTCCGAGGCCGTTCAGACTATGCCGGAGGATACATTGGCAGATAAGGGTAAAGTAAACACAACTCGCTTAATGTATGCCGTGCATATTTATAAGGGGAATAATAACACTAGATGGAGTTATTCAGATTTACAATCATGGGCAGGTTCCTTGAGTACTAGTGTGAAAAGAGTACAGGCTATGGACAAGGAAATGCCGCTTTATGTTGGTGAGTATGGTGTAAGGACAAAAGCCCAAAGTGGCTCTGCTACTGGTTATAACAATACTGAGAGAGCATTAAATTATGAATTTTGTGCCGCTGTTGCCGATTTCTATGGGGTAATTCCGATGGTTTGGGAACAGGGCAGCGGTGACTATATCGGCATAGAGACACAGGAGGGTCTTTTTGCAGACTGGAACAGACCAAATCTGAAGCCGGTATACGATGATGTTGTATTTGGTACCGTCAGGGGTACATTAGAGACAGGAAAGAGTAAGGATTTAAGCGAGCTTGAGACAAACGTTTATACGAGCTATGGTCACTCTAAGACCAGCGATAACAGTGTGTCAAAGGATCCTACTATTACAAAGGCTACAGATATTACACTTAGTGAGGCAAAGATATCAATGAAGGCTGGTGAGAGAAAGACACTCACAGCAACACCAGATTCTTCCAGAGATATTGTTCTTTGGAGTACGGGAGACGACACAGTTGCAACGGTATATAATGGTCTGATTCATGCGAAAGCGAGTGGTATCACGACCATATATGCAAAATCGCAGTCAGGTTCTGTTGTAAAAGAAATTCCGGTAATTGTAGCATCTGCTGGTAATGAAACGGCTACTGCTATCAAGACGGACAAACCGTATTATGAAATTACCGAAGGAAATACAATAGACATTGTAACGACATTGACACCGGCAGATAGCAAGGATGCAGTTACTTATACATCTTCTAATACAGAGATTGCTACTGTCAGCAGTTCTGGTAAGGTTACTGCCGAAAATGCAGGTATGACCTATATTATAGTAAAGGCAGCAAGCGGTGTCAGCACAATTGTAGCAATTAAGGTTAAGAAAAAGGCAACTTCTGGAACAGTTGGTGTAACTTTGAATGCTCTCTATGCAACAAGTGGTTTAACAGAAAAGAGCAAACCGGTTACGATAACAGGTGACGGCAAGTATACGGTAACGCTTGATTTGGAAAAAGATATGTCAGAGGACGGCAAAAAAGCAGGCATTACAAAGCTGGAGGATTTGACGGCCATTTTCCTGAGAGATACGAATACATTAAAACCAGTTGTTTCACAGGCATATGTTCGTTATGACAAAGTAGTTGTCAATGATAAAGAACTGACTTTGAAGAAATTAGACAGTATGGATGAAAATGGATTTAAGAACTTGTTAAAGAGCAATGGACAGCTTGACTCCAACGACCCTATTAACGGTTGGGATGGCTGTGCCGTAGAGGAGGTTACTGTTAATTCCAGCAAGCATAGTGTGAGCTTTAAGGGAATTGATAATCCTACAAAGATTTCTCTAACCTTTACCATTAAAGATATGAAATTCTTCCCTGGTAAGGAAAAGGAAAATGAAGCTACTAAAATGGAAAGTGTTACAGCAAATAAGATTGTTATTCCAAATGCAGGTGAGACGGCGGAGATTGAGCTGAATGTGACGCCGGCTGATACAGATTCAGAAGTAACCTTCTATTCAACTGATAGCTCGGTAGCTGTTGTAAATAATGGAAAACAGTCTGTTGATGAAAACGGCAAAGTTAAAGTAACTGTGACAGCATTATCAGAGGGGACAGTTACCTTAGTTGGTATTACTGAAAATGGATTGAAGGTATTGTACACGGTTGGTGTTGGAGATATGAACGTGGATGATTTAGACGAGCCAACAGACCCAACACCAGAAGGATTAGATGGCTCTTTATGGGAAGAACCAGAACCAGATCCGACCGGAAGTCCGACAGCTAAACCAACCGGAACTCCATCAAGCAACCCAACCGGAACTCCGACAAGCAACCCAACAGAAACTCCGACAACTAAACCGACAGGAACTCCAAACCCACCAGCTGGAACTGAAAAACCGATTGGAGGTACCACGCCGACAAAAGCACCCGTAGTAAATCCACCGGCAAAGGAGGGAACTGAGGTTGTAAGCGGTAAGCTTGTTTACAAAGTGACAAAGGCAGCAACTACTAAAACAAGTGGTAAACTTACTGTAACAGCTTTATCCAATGCAGGTAAGAAAGCAGGTTCACTGTCTATTCCTGCAACTGCTACTATCAATGGTTACAAGTATAAGGTAACAAAACTTGGTAATAATTTATTTAAAGGTGCAAAGGCTAAGAGTATTGTACTTGGAAAGAACATTACAGCGATTCCAAAAGGCGCATTTGTAAATTGCAAAAAGTTAACTACTTTAACAATTAAGGGTAAGCTCAAATCGGTAAAGAAAGGGGCATTCAAAGGCTGTAAGAAAAAGATTAAGATCAAAGGCGGCAATAAGAAAACAAGAAAGGCCAACATTAAGGCATTAAAGAAGAGTGGTTTTAAAAAATTTAAATAGTCGTTAAAGATTATTGAACCACTATCATTTTGGCATAGGAATATGCTTGAAAACAGCCGTGTTTTTTGCACGGCTGTTTTTCCTTAATAAAAAAGAAAAGTATAAAAAAATCTATTGACAAGCAAAAAAATAGTTGCTATACTAATTTTTGCTGACGGTTACAGCAAACCGTTATGTGGAGAAGTACTCAAGTGGCTGAAGAGGCGCCCCTGCTAAGGGTGTAGGTCGTTTGCGCGGCGCGAGGGTTCAAATCCCTCCTTCTCCGTTTTGTCAAAGATTTGATTATTTTTGACAAAAAAAGAAAAAAAGTGTTGACAAGTCATTCTGAGCGTGATAGTATATACCTTGCTGACGCAAACAGAAACAGTCGGCACAGATTGTACATACCAACTGATAAACACTGACAGAAACCAATGTATGAACAGTCACGAAACTTGATAACTGAAT
>CAMWKN010000239.1 GCA_947174825.1 uncultured Clostridium sp. | reverse complement strand
GTAAAAGAGATTATATGGGATGGGGAGAATGCGGAAGTTCATTTGTGGGCAGAAGATTTGCCGGAAATACAGTCCGCTTGAAGGGCAGGGGATGGTTCGGAGCCATCCCCTGCCAAACAGAAAGGAGTGCTGCAAACGGAAGCGGATATTTCCTTGGACAGTAATGTCGTCAAACAGGATGCGTTGATAATGAAATCCTCATGTATCTGAGAGCGAACCGTAAGTCCAGAAATGATGTATATCTCTATGATTCCATAGGTTCAGACAGGGAAGGAAATGAAATTAATCTTATGGATATTTTAGAGTATGAGGATGAAGATGTGGTGGAAAAGGTGGTCCGACAGGGTAATCTTGGAAAGTTGGAGGGCTATATCAAGGATACCTTAACCCCCAGAGAATGGAATATCTTGAAAATGCGTTATGGATTAAAAGGAGAAGAAGAAAAAACACAACGGGAAATCGCAGCGATCTATGGGATTTCCCGTTCTTACGTTTCCAGAATCGAGAAAAAGGCATTGGAAAAACTGCGGAAACGCTATGAAGATAACGGATGATGACTCCTTTGACGGATAGAAATAAATGATTCATGGCAAAATCATCTATGAATGTTAGCATTTGAAAAAACGGATATATCTGACTGATTTTGTAGAATCAAGTTGTTTTACAGCCATAAATATGCTAAAATCATAGCAATTGCGATTTGTGGTGGAAGGAGTACAAGAGGACATAGAATGGAAAGGATGAAACAGGATGACATATATTGAGGAATATCAAGAGGGAAATAAATTTTTTGGAATCTATCTATGTAAATCAAAGCAGATTTTGAAAACGAAAGCAGGGAAAACATACTATTCCCTGTTGTTACAAGATAAAACGGGTATTATTGATGGTAAGGTCTGGGAACTGACCAATGGAATTGCTGAATTCGATGCCATGGATTTTATTATGGTGGATGGGATGGTTACCACTTTTCAGGGAAGCCGTCAGGTAAACATCAACCGGATCCGCCAGGCGCAGGAAGGGGAGTATGACCCGAAAGAATATATTCCTACCTCTAAGTACGACATTGAGGAAATGTATGAACAGCTCAAGGGCTATGTTGCCAGTGTGCAGGAACCGCATCTCTATCGTTTGTGTGAGATGGTTTTTATTGAAAATAAGGATTTGATAAAATGTTTCAAGGAACATTCTGCGGCAAAATCTGTCCATCATGGATTTATTGGCGGGCTTTTACAGCATACATTGGCTGTAACGAAGTTATGCGATTTCTTTGCTGCTAATTATGAGATTCTGGATCGGGATCTTTTGATTACCGCTGCTATGTTCCATGACATTGGCAAATTATATGAATTATCCGACTTTCCATCCAATGAATACACAGATGATGGGCAGCTTTTGGGACATATCTTTCTGGGAGCAGAGTGGATTGGCAAATGGGTGCAGGAGATTTCCGGATTCCCAAGTGTATTGGCATCTGAGTTGAGACATTGCATTTTGGCTCATCATGGAGAATTGGAATATGGTTCCCCAAAGAAACCGGCAATTGCGGAGGCAATGGTTTTGAATTTTGCGGATAATGCAGATGCAAAATTACAGACGACAACGGAATTATATGAAAAATCAGACCCTACTTTGGCATGGTTGGGCTTTAACCGACTGTTGGATTCCAATATTCGTCAGAGTTCCGGTTATCTGGAAAAACGTAAGAAAATTTGACTAAAGCTGTGAATGTATTGCAGCTTGGCATAATTGGAAAAGTGAGAATTTTTATGGCAAAGAAACGAAATAAAAAATCTGCTGTGAAACAGGGAAGCGGAGAGCAGATACCGTGGAAAAAGAATGATGAGCTGATTTTAGAGATCGTAGATATGGGATCAGAGGGTGAAGGAATAGGGCGTGCAGATGGTTACGCCCTTTTTGTAAAGGGAGCATTGCCAGGAGAGGTTATTCGTGCCCGTATCATGAAAATAAGAAAGAATTTTGGATATGCCCGTATGGTTGAAATCATCCAGGCTTCTCCGGATCGGGTGGAGCCTGTCTGTCCTGTGGCAAGACAGTGTGGCGGTTGCCAGTTGCAGCACTGTAGCTATGAACGTCAATTGCAATGGAAGCAGGAAAAAATTATGAATTGCCTGCGGAGAATTGGTGGTTTGGATGTTCAGTTGCCGGAGGAAGCAGAGGAAAATGTGTCTGTTTTGGGACAACAGTTGAAGGAAAAAAATGAAAGTGGATATACGGAAAGTGGTACAGGGGATGGGCCTGTTATTATGGAGCCGATTCTGGGCATGAAAGAACCCTATCATTATCGAAATAAGGCACAGTTTCCAGTGGGCTATGATCGGGACGGAAAGCTAGTGGCAGGTTTTTATGCCGGACGCACCCATCAAGTTATTCCACAGACGGATTGTCTGATTCAGCATTCCTGTAACCATATTATTTTGGATACCATTTTGGCATTTATGGAGCAATATCAGATATCAGCATATCAAGAGGAGATCCATGTCGGATTGGTGCGTCATATATTAATCCGTGTGGGCAAGGCAACGGGACAAGTTATGGTATGCCTGATTATTAACGGTAAAGAGATTCCTCATGTCGAAGAACTGATTCGACGATTACAGGAATGTAAAATTGAGGGGAATATCACCAGCATTTGTCTGAATCGAAATGAAGATAGGACTAATCGTATTCTGGGAGATGAGATTGTCCCACTATATGGACAGACTTATATTGAAGATTGTATTGGCGATATTCGTTATCGAATTTCTCCCTTGTCATTTTATCAGGTCAATCCGGAACAGACAGTGCGCTTGTATGAAACAGCATTGGAGTATGCGGATCTGCAGGGTGGAGAAACCGTTTGGGATTTATATTGTGGGATCGGTACGATTTCATTATTCTTGTCCCAAAAAGCGGATAGAGTATGCGGTGTGGAAATTGTTCCCCAGGCTGTGGAGAATGCCAGAGAAAATGCCAGATTAAATCAGATTATCAATGTGGAGTTTTATACTGGGGCAGCAGAGGAAGTGGTGCCAGATCAATACGAGAAGAGTGGGGGAGAACTGCATGCAGAAGTGGTGGTTGTGGATCCACCTCGTAAGGGATGCGATGCAAAATTGCTGGAAACCGTGGTACAGAGGGAACCGGAGAAAATTGTCTATATTAGCTGTGATCCGGCAACCTTGGCAAGAGATTTGAAATATTTGTGCGGGCAGGGGTATACGTTAAAGAGAGTCAGGGGATGCGACATGTTTGGGATGAGTTATCATGTGGAGACGGTTGTTTTATTGACCAAAAAGTGATCCACACAAGGGAATATATAGAAAGCTATGAGCATGGTTTGTATAGTGATTTCAAACATGTCTTTTATATGAAAAAGGAGAAATGATATGATAAAACCAATCGTGAAAGATTTATTATTTCTGGGTCAAAAGTCAGAACCTGCTACAAAGGATGATATGCAGGTAATAACTGATCTGCAAGATACATTGAAAGCTCATAGGGATAGCTGTGTGGGAATGGCTGCAAATATGATAGGATATAAAAAGAGGATGATCATTGTCTCAATGGGATTTGTGGATTTGATTATGATCAATCCGGAAATCATCAGCCAGTCGGGACAATATGAAACAGAAGAAGGCTGTCTGTCACTGGATGGCAAGCGTAGGGCAAAACGATATAAAAATATAGAAGTAAAATTTTATGATAAGGATTTTAAAATACAAAAACAGAAGTTTTCTGGATATATTGCACAGATCATTCAGCATGAATGTGATCATATGGAAGGAATCATTATTTAAGAAGGTAACATAAATGACAGATTATAATAGATTTCATAAGAAAAAACGGATACTCTATTTTTTAGTTACAATCATTCTACTTATGATAGAGGTAATGATTGCACTTTTTGTGCATGATAACTTTATCAGACCTTATGTCGGGGATATTCTGGTGGTAATCGTGTTGTATAACTTTATTAGAATATGGATGCCTACTGGTTGCAAACTGCTTCCGTTGTACGTGTTTTTATTTGCAGTATTGGTTGAAGTATTGCAGTTTTTTCATTTTACTGAGGTAATGGGACTTTCAAACAATAAATTTTTTGCGATCTTAATTGGTGGAACCTTTGACTGGAGAGATATCATATGCTATGGAATAGGATGTGTGATATTGGTAGGTTATGAGATTATCATTTATAGGAATGTAGATAAATATAGATAGAAGAAAGCGAGCGCTGCTTTGTGAAATCACACATATTCAATAGTCGGAAAATTAGCTGAAAAATAAAATAAAAAAGTTGTTGACAAGTTTCTGACGAGGTGTTATCATATCATTCGTTGGCGCAAAATCAGTCGAAAGATGAAGTTTTGTCAGATCAACAATAAGAAAGTGTTTACGAAACTTGATAACTGAATAGTAAAACAACCCTGAAAATTCTAAAAGAATCCAT
>CAMWKN010000238.1 GCA_947174825.1 uncultured Clostridium sp. | reverse complement strand
CTTTCTATATTTATAATTTTGTTTGAGAACGAAAGGAAGAAGATGGCAGAATGGAGGAGAACTATGAGAAAAACACATGTGGTAAAGTGGGTTTTTGGAATGATTTTATTATGTTTGTTCATGCTGGGCTGCCAATCTGAGGTACAGGCAGCCTCATATCCGGCGAAATATTCTTCGGAAGATACTGGATTATACACTTCGGACACATCGGTGGTGGGTATTAATTTTTATGCTGAGGATCAATTGAAATTCTATGTTCAAGATGTATGGCATAATAATGGTACAGAATGGTTTTATGACCATACCAATTTGAATGGTAATGTTAAATCAATTACAGAGACAAAGTATAATAGTGATTTTATATGGCTTCTAGACCCGGCTAAAAATAGAAATCGTTTTAGTTTAATGATCTCAAATATTGAAAGAAGTCTGGGATCATTTGAAGACTATTCTATTGTTGTTGATCATTATTACCTGAATAATTTTGTTACTCGTGTAGTTGAGACACCTTTTGATAATTTAGAAACTTACAATACGACCTATTCACTGTTGTATCGTTCCAAAACCAAGGAAAATAATTTTTCAACATTAAGTTATGAAGCAAGATGTGCAAGCTTTTTGTATAAATTTTACAAAATATTGGACATTGGGGAGCAGGGCGATATTGTAACAGGCTCAGGCAACTGGTCCGTAAACAGTAACGGAAAAGCTTATTATGATGGAGATAATTATATTATTCATTCTTTGCCATCCGTAACGCCACAATTTGAAGGTTATATCAGTGAATTGGATGGATGGTATTCCAGTCCGGAGGGTGGTAAAAAATATGAAGTGGGGGATACCATTCAGAAGGGCACGAAACTGTATCCTCATTGGAATAAAACAGCAATTAAATATTCTGTACAGTGTATTGATATATTAGGAAACGATCCCTCAGGATTAAAGATTGGAGAATCTACATGGATGCAGGAATACGATTCAACTGCAGCAGGGTCACAGCTTGGATGCATTCCACTGGAGAGTATGTATTATAATGGAATGATATATTGTGGATGTAGCCAAAAAGTGGTTCGTTTATCGGACAATGTGATTTATCGTTATTTTGATTATGCGGAATATCCGGTTCAAATTGTTGATCAGATCATTTCGGGACCAAATGCAGGAAGAAATTTGCTGACTGTGTCCAGACAAGGGCGTTATAAGAGTTCTGTTTCTGGTTCTATTATGGGAACAGATGAAGCAGTGGGAGCATATTACCAGGGATATACCTATCAGCAGTCAACCAGTGCTATTGTAGACGTAAATGGTGCTACGGTATATCGTTATTTTGTACCGGTCCAATATACAATAACATTTGATGGAAATGGTGCTACAAGTGGTAACATGGCAGTTATTGATAATTGCTGGTACGATCAAGAATATACATTGATTGCAAACAATTTTAAGAAAGAGATCAATATTCAGTTCGACTTGCAAGTGGAGGATGCTGTATGTGACTCACAGGGTAAAAAGGTTTCTTTACAATGGGATGGATGGGCAGAAGATAAATCAGGCGGTGTGAGATATTCTGATAAGGATATTGTAAAAAATCTGCAGTCAAGTAGTGGAGAGACTACGCTATATGCTATATGGGGACCGGCGACAGTGACAGTAACTGCTGTGCCAAAACGCATGGGATATATTTTTGCCGGGTGGTCTGAGGATCCGGATGCAACTGCTGGAAATATGGGATTTACCATGAAGGAAGATACTACCTTATATGCCATTTGGAAACCAGATGTTGTTCCATATCATGTTGAATATTATAAAGAGGATTCTGATGGGAATTTTCAGATGACTACACAGTACACATTAAGTAACTATGTTGGAAGCAGCATTTCTATAGAAAGTAGTATTCCAAATTACCAGGGATTTTATTTAGATCAAGGATCTTCCACTTTACAGGGAACCGTGAAGGGAGATGGAAGTCTGGTATTGATGGCATATTATCGCAGAAACACTTATCGGGTGGTATTCGATACATTAATAGGAGATGGAACAGCAAGTGAGTATAATCCTTTACAGGGAGTTTTTGAGCAGGTGGTACAGGTTCCTAATGATATTCCAAAGCGTAAGGGATATCAATTTATAGGATGGACGGCTGATTTAGATAGTACACAGGTATATGTCATGCCTGGGGATAGCTATCGAATACCAAATCACGACCAGACTTTGTATGCAATTTGGCAGCCAGATGCTTATGAAATAAAGTTTGAGAATAATGTTCCGGAGACAGAATCAGATACCGTCAAAGGAAGTATGTCTGGGGTGAAAGGATATAACGAAACGGATTTTGTAGTGCCAGAATGTGCTTGGACAAGAAAAGGCTATGAATTTGTAGCTTGGAATACAGCTGCGGATGGATCAGGAGATTCCTTTTGTACCCAAGATCAGATACATAGTTTGTATCAAGAAGATAATCGGGTGATTACCTTATATGCAATATGGAAACCATTGGAAGGGGAGATACAATATCAAATTAACGTTCCAGAGCATGCAACTTCTGTTGGAACTGGGGAAATGAAAGCAACACAATACCGTTATGATGATTCATGGTGTTTAGAGGAATGTCACTTTAAATTGCCAGGATATGATTTTTGCGGTTGGAATACCCGTGAAGATGGCAAAGGAGATTTTTATCAGGATCAGGAAGAGATGTGTAGAAAAATGCCTGTCTCTGGAATTCAGAAATTATATGCAGTATGGAAAGCTCGGACTGATACCAAATTTTATTTGCAATTGGAAAAAAAGGCTTTCAATACACAGGAGTCATATCAGGAAATTTTGGTATTGGAGGGGGAAACAGATGCTCTGGTATCTGATGCTATCGTGGCATATTATCGGAACCAGGGAGTGACTACATCTATCCAGGATTTTGTTACTGGATTTACTGTAATGAATTCTGAAGTATTGAAGAAGAATACGGTGAAAGCTGATGAACAGACGATTGTTTCTCTAAAATTAGAACGTAAAAAATATTTGGTTCAGATTTTGCGGGATTCTTCTGATCCTAAAAGTGAATGCTATCAATCAGAGGAAGTTCTATATGAGGATAAATATCGTTTTCCAGAATTTATAGATGGCATTGGAAATATAAAATCCTATATTGATCAAGAGGGAAATCGGCATTTTCCAGGAGAGGAAATGCAAATTGATCATGATTATTTCTTTATGATAGAACACATTGTAAGCTATCATATAGGAAAGGAAGTACAAAAGACACATATTTCCCATAATATGCCATTCATGTTGGAGAAACCAGAGGAAAAGGAGTATTATTTTAGTGGCTGGTATTGGGATAAAACATATCGTGATTTTGCCGGAAATGCAGGTGATATTTTGTATTTAACAGAAGATCGTGATTTGTATGCAAAATGGTCGGATGAAAAAAAGACCTATCAAATCCAATATGATTTGGGAAATACGCAGGATATTATTTTCTTAGAAGAACCAGTTAGTCAGTATCACTGTGGAGATAAGGTGGTATTGCCTGTAGCGGCGCAATTATTCATTCCAACAGAATATGAATTTGTGGGTTGGTATGACAAAGAAGATACTGAAAAATCAATTGTTACCATGCTATCAGAGACAACATATGGAGATAAAAAGTATTGTTTACAATTGCGGAAGAAGAATAGGCCGGAAAATGGTTCTGAAAATTCGGGAAATCAGAATCCAGATGCATCAGGGGAACCGATAAAGGATCCGGGAAACAGAAATCCACAGGGAGACACTAATGCAAATATTCAGAATAATCCAGAAAGTGCGTCCAATCCAAAAGATTCAAAATGGATTACGGATGCAGTATCTCCGATTCATTCTTCAAAACGAAAAGCTGCAAAGAGTACTTTTATTTCATTTACAAAAGGAAAGATTACATATTGTTGTAATCATTCTTCTAAAAAAACGGTTAAGGTCACTGCTGTAGATTGTAGTATAAAAGGTGTTAAAATACCATCCTATGTTTCTTGGAAAGGAGTCCGCTATTCCGTTACCCAAATAGATCAAAAGGCGTTTTATAAATGTAAAAAATTGAGAAAAGTAACAATAGGAAAAAAGGTGACTCACATTGGAAAAAAGGCATTTTATGGATGTAAGAAACTGAAAACTGTAGTTTTTCAAGGGAAAAAAGTTAAGAAAATCCAGAAAAAAGCATTTGCAAAGACAAATAGTAAATTATGTTTTTCGATTCCTAAAAAAGCACAGAAAAAATATACGCGTTTATTAAAGAAAAGTAAGTTACAGAAAATTCGTATCAAAGAATAACATTTTCTAGCATATTGGGATGGGCAAGAGAGGAAGTCCTCCTATATTCCAAATTTTTCGGAAATTTGGTTAGGAGGACTTTCGTTCAAAAAGAAAAAAGCTGCCCACACCATTGACAGCTTTTTTCTTTTATTGATTTTTCATTATGC
>CAMWKN010000237.1 GCA_947174825.1 uncultured Clostridium sp. | reverse complement strand
CCGGGTTCTATGATGTCTAGAATTTCCTTATCATAATCTACAGTATGTTCTTGATCCCTCTGGAGATCTCCCCTGGAAAATCCCAGATGACCACCGGCTTTTGGTCCTTCAATGACGACAAAGTCTGCGGTGGTCTGGTATTTTTTATCCCAGCGTTTCAGGAGAACTAAAGCAGCTTTCTTGGAGGAAACGATAGGGGCAAACTTGGTGTCACTTCCCGCTACCAGTTCTGGCAGATTTGCCGGCAAACCGGCACCGCAGATCACGACATCAGCACCGGCTTCCACAGAGGCACGGACATGAGCCTCATAATCTTTTAATGCCACCATGACATTGATACCTACCAAACCGCCATTTGCCTGTTCCTTTGCCATCTGGATATGTTTTTTTAGGGAGCGAAGGTTGGCTTCCTGGTGATTGGTGAGGAAATCGTCTTCGTCAAAACCGATTTGTGCAGAAGAAATGATCCCCACACCTCCTGCTGCTGCAACGGCACCAGCCAGTTTGCTCCGGCTGACACCAACCCCCATTCCACCCTGGATAATGGGAATTCTGGCTGTTTTATTTCCTATTACTAATTCTTTTGTCACTGTGTCCATGTGGGAAGTTCTCCTTTCTGTTGACTCCATGTGTCATATTCCATTAGAAGTCATGCTGTCATTATAAATAGAAGTAGACAGTTATTCTTATAGTTTGATAAACAAAATATAACAGTATTTAGTTATAATGTCAATATAAAATAGAAAAATATAACATAAAACATAGTATTAAAAACTATATATAAAAGTTGCATTTAAGAATGGAAATGATTATAATACAATGTGATAGTCAAATTGAGAGGCGGAGAAAAGGAATGCGTGATAAACGTGAAATACATCAGGAGATATTAACAGGGGAAAGAGCTCTCTTTCAGGCAAAAGATTTGTGTATCTATGATTCCGTGTTCCGGGATGGGGAATCCCCGTTAAAAGAATGTGAAAACATAGACTTGTATCAAAGTCTGTTCCAGTGGAAGTATCCACTGTGGTATAGTAAACATATCTATGCCAAGAATTGTACCTGGTACAATACAGCTCGGGCAGGGGTTTGGTACACCAATCATATTGTGGTGGAAGATGCCTTGATTGAGGCACCCAAGAATTTTCGTCGATGCCAGGATTTGTCTCTGAATCGGGTAACCATGTCTGATGCACAGGAGACTTTGTGGCATTGCAGGGACGTGGAGCTGGATCATGTGACGGCAAATGGAGATTATTTTGCCATGAATTGTGAGAATTTGCAGGTGAATCATTTTACTCTGTCGGGGAATTATTCCTTTGATGGAGTGAAAAACATGGAAATCCACCATGCCCATATGTTATCCCGGGATGCCTTTTGGAATACCGACCAGGTTACGGTGTATGATTCCTTTATTTCTGGGGAATATCTGGGTTGGAATGCCAAAAATCTCACTTTAATTAACTGCACAGTGGAAAGCCTGCAGGGAATGTGCTATATTGACAATCTGGTCATGAAGAACTGTAAGTTGATCAACACCACTCTGGCATTTGAGTATTCTACGGTGGATGCAGAGATCAGCGGAAAGATTGACAGTGTGATGAATCCAAGCGGCGGTACGATACGGGCAGAAGCCATTGATGAACTGATTCTGGAAAAGGATAAGATTGATCCCTCAGCGGTAAAGATTTATTGTAGTGGTCGATAGAAATTGCTGTTTAAGATATATTATACTTGGGGTAGTTATCCGTCTATCTCATAGATCTTGATAGTTGTCCTGCTATTTCGCATAAACTTTGCCAGCAGAATAAAAATAGGA
Source organism: uncultured Clostridium sp. (assembly GCA_947174825.1). The sequence continues at coordinate 2,648 of CAMWKN010000237.1, read as the reverse complement.
CAGAAAAAAGGAGTTAGTGGAATTTCCACTAACTCCTGTCTCGTTACAACCTTAAAAATCTTAACTCTTAAAATAGGATTTTATCTATTCTTAAAATTTAATGATTCATGCATGATTATAACAAATTCTGTTAAAGTAATTAGCCAACTTTAACTACGTTTGATGCCTGTGGGCCTTTTTCGCCGTTTACAACGTCGAACTCAACTTCTTCGCCTTCGTCCAGTACCTTAAATCCGTCCATCTGAAGTGCTGAGAAATGAACAAATACATCTTTGCCAGTCTCGTCAGAAATGAATCCGAATCCCTTTTTTGCATTAAACCATTTTACTGTACCCTTCATGTTTCTGCCTCCTAAAACTTGAAAATATAAACTTTTGCTCAGCAAGGTGTGTTATGCTAAGCAGACAACATACTTACCCTACCATAAGTTGAGTGCTATGTCAATAAGTAGTTGCGTCGTACTGTCTATTCAGAGTATAATACCAGTATGATTTTTCCGGCTGGCGATAAAGTATGGTTGATTAGTTGGTAAAATATGTTATAAACATAAAAACTGGAAGTGAAAATTCTGATAACACTCAGATAAGGAGGAGTAAAATGTATATTCCATATGGAAGACAGTCTATTGATGAAGCCGACATACAGGCAGTGGTGGATGTGCTGCGTTCGGACTATCTGACGACGGGTCCTAAAGTGGCAGAGTTTGAGAGAAAGGTTGCTGATTATGTAGGGGCAAAATATGCGGTGGCTGTGTGTAATGGCACGGCAGCGCTTCATATTGCATGTCTGGCAGCCGGAATTGGACCGGGGGATGAGGTGATTACAACCCCGATTACTTTTGCGGCATCTGCCAATTGCGCCCTATATTGCGGCGCTGATCCGGTGTTTGCCGATATTGATCCAGTTACCTATAATATTGATCCTAAGGAGATAGAAGGGTGCATTACGTCCCGAACAAAGGCGATTATACCAGTACATTATACTGGGCAGCCTTGTGATATGGAGGAAATTTCGGCAATTGCAAAAAAACACAATCTAACCGTTATTGAAGATGCTGCCCATGCCCTGGGGGCAGTCTACAATGGTAGAAAGATCGGATCCATTTCGGATATGACTTGTTTTAGCTTTCATCCAGTGAAACCGGTTACCACAGGCGAGGGCGGAATGGTTGTCACACAGGATGAGGAGCTTTATCGTCGTCTGTTACTGTTTCGCAGTCATGGAATTACCAGAGATGAGGACTTACTGACAGAAAATCAGGGTCCATGGTATTATCAGCAGCAATTGTTGGGATATAACTATCGGATTACAGATATTTCCTGTGCTCTGGGCGTCAGCCAGATGGACAAGCTGGATGGCTTTCTGGAGAAGCGAAGATCCATTGCCAGACGATATGACGAGGCATTTGCCGGGGTGGCTGGCATCCGAATACCGGAGCAGATGGAGGGTTGTGAAAGTGGCTGGCATCTGTATATGATACAGGTTCCTGGTCGGGATCGCAGGGAGGTATTTGAGGCATTGCGGGCAGCTGGAATTGGTGTGAATGTACATTATATTCCAGTGTATCAGCACCCATATTATCAGGAGCATGGCTATGCCGAAGTGCATTGTCCTCATGGAGAGGAGTTTTACCAGAGAGCCATCAGTCTGCCAATTTATCCTGGTTTGACACAGGAACAACAAGATTATGTGATAGAACAGGTGTTACAACAGGTTTAAGGACACCAGGGAAAGAAAATAACAGAGCACAGCGAATATGTTGGTGCCTTCAGTTTGGTTGTTAAGTCAGGCTGAAACAGTGTGGAAATGGAGAAAAAATGGATCAAAATCAAATATTGGATGTATTGAAGAAACTGGCGGTGGAAGCAGGAGATATTATTTTAGAGGTGTACGAAACGGACTTTGCGGTGGATTACAAGGAGGATGCCTCACCATTGACGATGGCAGACCGTAGAGCCAATGAACACATTGTTCAGGGATTGCAGGAGCATTTTCCGGAGTACGCTATTTTATCAGAGGAAATGAAAGATGATGGCAGCCGTAGAGCCAATGAGTATTGTTTCATTGTGGATCCCCTGGATGGTACCAAGGAATTTGTCAAGCGGAATGGACAGTTTACCGTGAATATTGCGTTGGCATACCAGCAGCATCCGGTTATAGGGGTAATTATGGTTCCAGTAACAGGGGTTCTGTATTATGCCGCCACAGAGACCGGTGCCTATAAACAGGATGGAAAAACAGGGGAAATCACCAGCTTACAGGTATCCTCTAAAATAAATGAATTAATATGGGTGGGGAGTAAATCTCATTCCGGAGAGCAGGAAAAGGCATTAATTGAAAAGCATCAGCATCAAATTGCAGAAGTGATATCAGCAGGAAGCTCTCTAAAAGGCTGCCTGGTGGCAGAACAGAAGGCAGATGTCTATTATCGTTTTGGCCCGACTTGCGAGTGGGACACGGCAGCGATGCACTGTATTGCAGAAACAGCAGGGGCGGTTGTTCGACAATTAGATCATACTCCACTACTATATAATCGTGAAAATACCTTAAATGACAAGGGTTTTTACATTGTCAACCGAGAGGAAAATATTTGGGATTAATTTTTTTTAAAATAGATGTTAAGTTACTTTGGAAAGTGACCGATATAT
>CAMWKN010000236.1 GCA_947174825.1 uncultured Clostridium sp. | reverse complement strand
TCCTATATTTGCAAATCTGACTCTATAGCCACAGAATTTGCCGGGATATATCCGACTATCTTGTGTTTGCGCTAAACTTTTGGAAAATATAATTTTTGTAAATGATATTTTAAAAGTAAGCAGCCAAAAAATGAAAGAGGCTGTGATTGACAGTACAATATTTAAAACTAAATCATTTAAATTCATAACTTTTTCTCCTCATGTATAATATTTTCTTTAGCAATTCAAATTTCATTTTCATGTTTGTCTCATTCAATAAACTATCCTTTCCTAAAATTAAAACAACCTCATAGAAAGGAAGCATATTGACAATCTATTTTTGAAATGTTATCCGGGAAAATCTTATTTCGATGGCAAATGAATAAACTATCGTTTACATTCTTATTTCTTAAAATAATAATTACAAAATAAGGCATGCAAAAAGAGTAAAGTGCAACAAGCCAATTTGATAAACATTCTATTCAATACAAACAGGAACTTATCTCTCAAAACCAATACTTGTTAAACTGTAATACAATTTAACACCCCTCCCAAAAGCACAAATTTTTGATATGTCAATCTCCTTTGCCAAAAACGAAATATCAATATATCCGTACATGGTTGCCATAGGAAAAGCAATGTGATAGAATACTCCTTGCCAAACCCGAAAACAAAGTTGAATTTTCTGATAAAGGAGCATTATGCAAAATGAAAATGAGAGCAACATCTTATGAAATGGATTTCTGCGAAGGTTCTCTCTGGAAAAAAATATTTCTGTTCAGTATGCCGCTGATGTTCTCCAACGTACTGCAGGTTGTGTTCAACATGTCCGATGTGGCTGTTGTAGGCAAGTTTGCAGGCCCCATCGCCCTTGGCGCCGTAGGTTCCACCAGCATCCTTGTAACTTTGTTTACGGGAATCCTGCTGGGATTGTCCAGCGGTGTCAATGCACTCACGGCGCTATACATCGGTTCTAAAAATGAAACGGATGTAAAAGAAACCGTACATACTGCCGCCATCCTCTGCTTTTGTACCGGCGTATTCATTACCTTGCTTGGAATTGCCTTTTCCCGGCCTATCCTGACTGCTATGCATACAAAGGAGGAACTAATCGAGGATGCTCTCATCTATCTGAGAATCTACTTGCTGGGAATGCCTGCGCTGGGGATATTTAACTTTGGTAACTCTGTCCTGAGCGCTGCCGGCGACACAAAAAGACCCCTGTATTATTTAAGTTTGGCAGGTGTCTTGAATGTACTGATGAACCTGTTTTTTGTCATTGTGTGCCGTATGAATGTGGCAGGTGTTGCGATTGCCAGTATTCTGGCACAGTATTTTTCTGCAGTGATGGTTCTTGTCCTTCTTCTGCGCACAAAGGAATGCTTCGGTCTTAAGCCGGGCGCCCTGAAAATTTCCCCGAATAAGCTGAAGCGAATCATACGCATTGGAATTCCTTCCGCTTTTCAATACGCTATTTTCGCTCTTGCGAACCTGTTCGTGCAGACGGGCGTAAATTCTTTTGATCATGTGATGGTGGAGGGAAATTCAGCCGCCAGCAATGCCGACCCGCTGGTATATGATATGATGTCTGCCTTTTATACCGCATGCACCGGTTTTATCGCCCGGAACTATGGGGCGCGGAAAAAAGACCGCATCCGAAAAAGTTTCCTCATCTGTATGTTTTACTCTTTTCTGGTGGGTCTGATTCTGGGTGTGGGAATTTATCTGCTGCGTTATCCCTTTTTAGGACTGTTTACCAACGACAGTTCCGTAACCAATGCCGGTATCAAACGCTTATCCGTTATGGCGCTTTCCTATTCCGTGTCCGCATTTATGGATAATTCCATTGCCGCATCCAGAGGGCTGGGCAGAACCATACTTCCCACTGTTATGGTCATCCTTGGTTCCTGCGCTTTCCGCATTCTCTGGATCTATACGGTATTTGCTTACTTCAAAACGATTGAATCATTGTATCTACTGTATGTGTTTTCCTGGCTTATCACCGCGATAGCAGAGATTCTGTATTTTATCAAAATATTCCGTGAAATCCAGGTATCGTAATGATATCTTCAAGCCATTCCATGTCAAGCTCCCTGCTTTCGACAAACCGGTTGTTCTCATATCTGAGCAACATTACCGAATCATCACTGCTAAAATTATCCCGTAACCTGATGCCTTTTTGATGTACTCTCTTTGTTGTTCCTAACTGCATTTATTAAGTTTTATGCAAATACACGCCTGTTTTTACTTCAATTACATCATTTATAATGACTTGCTGATTTTCTGTTGCCAAAATGTTGCCACATTACTATAGCATTGTTTCTATTTTGAATGAACAGCATCATTTCTGGAAAGAAGATATACACAATATTGATTCATACTGATACCTTCTCTTTTGGAATGCTCTGCCAGTAATCTGTGTAAACTACGCGGCATTCTCAATTTGAACTGACCTGAATAATCTTCTAAACTATCCGGCTCATAAATCTCTCTCCCATCTTCAAGCGCTGCTTCAATCCATGCCCTCTTTGCATCCAATGCATTCGCTACTGCTGATTCTACGGTTTCACCACAGGTAATACAACCCGGAAGATCGGGATAGGAAACCACATAACCTCCCTCGTCCTTATCTTCTACAACTTCCATACGATAAGACATTGCTATGTACTCATTCAGCGTCTTCATCATTTTTCACCTCGCCCTCCACAATTTGCTTCACCATCTCTACATAAACTTTCTTAATTGGTTCATGTTTCGGTATCGTAATCGGTTGACATCCTGATTTTCGGAATGTGTAATGACTGCTTCCATTTCTCGGTGCGTTCATCTCATAACCGTAGCTTTCCAACACCTTACGCAATTCATCGAATCGGAGGTCTTTGGATAATGTATACATACGAATTAATAGTTTATCCCACTTTGACATTTTGAATATCTCTTGCTTACATTATATGTGGTGTCATATTCGGTGTCAACATTTTTTATGATTACTTCTTTGGCAACAAAAAATCCCAACAACATTGTTACTCCCTCTTCCCCACACCTCAATCATTCCACTCTTAAAGAGAACACCCACCAATTTGGGATTATACGGCTTGGAAGAATGCTTCATAAACAGCTTATCTGTAGAATCTAATCCTGACGGCATCTCGCTATCGTTCCAGATACATATTTTGTCTTCATACACGCTGATTTGGATAGGGTTGCAACTACTGTAGTCCTTATGTACAATTGCGTTTAACAAAATTTCACGAAAGGCATCCTGATAAAACATAAACTGTTCGACTCTCTGAATACCATTATAAAAAATCAATGCCTTCAGATATTTCGTATAGACTAAATAAATCGTCTTATCCACCTGTTCAATCAAAGAACCATGTACTTCATCCTGATATTTCAAATCAGCATCGGAATTTCCAAAATACCCAGTCTTAATATAGGAACCTGTAACCCATTTCTCCGGATCTTTATAGAATGCCAACATTGCTGCCCGTTTCAGATACCCTTCTTCATCTGTTAAATGAAGGTTCTCCATCAATATTGTATCATCAACCCTTGTTTCTTTCTCTGTCAGCCTTCCTCTTCTTATAGCCTTTTCTTTCAGTAAATCATTGCTTCTCTCCTTAAATCTGTCACTTTCAGCTTCGAAATCGGCATACCGCCCCAAGTTCTGCCCTGAGACTTCAGAATTGCTTTGTCCGGTTCTTTTCCTGTTATCGTTCTCATAGTACTACCGGAACGATAAAAATATTTACCATGATATCTGATGAGCGAAGGATATTTGTCCACAATAATCACAATGTATTGCAAATCATTTTCGTATAGCAAATTGACATCTGCAACAATGCCCATTGTATCTGTAATCTTATTGGGAATCGCTTCCAATAGTTTTTTCCTGTCTTTATCGCTGAGTCCAACAACATCTCCGTTATCATTTTTCCCAACATAGAGCGTTCCGCCATAATCTGCCATCCTTAGTTCGCCGCTTGTGCCATGCCGTAAAATTTTTCTTCATAATACTTTCCGCTGACACGTCCGGCGACTGTGATAAACCCCTTTTCCTTCGGTTGCTCATTCATTTGTCGTACCAATTTGTAAGCAAATGGTTTGGAAACACCCAACTCCTGCGCTACCTCCCCGGCAGTTACAAATAGTTCATTCTTCATTCAATATCCCCTTTTATTTAGCGTTTTTGTTAAATATCGTATTTGTATTATTTTTGACATTTCTGTTATTGTTGATAGCTTTTTTGTTAAACATATCTTTTTTATTAAATTTAAGCATTTCTGATAAGTTTTTGTTACTGTATTATCTGCATTATGCTAGAATATATGAAGAACACAGAATTGAGAGGTCAGTTATGGACTACACAATACGAGAAATACAAAAACAGGAATATCCGTTACTGGATAATTTTCTATATGAAGCAATATTTATTCCGGAGGGTACTGAACCTCCTCCCAAAACTATTATCACATCTCCCGAAA
>CAMWKN010000235.1 GCA_947174825.1 uncultured Clostridium sp. | reverse complement strand
GCACCACTGCATCGATAATTTTGATCTAAAATGCTTGTCCCGGCAGAGGGATATTCCTGCATAAAGCGCTTCATGATATCCGGCTTGGCTCCCCGAAATCCATAGATCGACTGGTCATCATCGCCCACAATAAACAGATTCTGCAGCGGCTCTGCCAATAGCTTAATCACATCATACTGAATCTGATTGATATCCTGAAATTCGTCAATTAATATATAGGGATATTTCTGCTGCCATAGCTGTCTGATGTCCGGTCGCTGCTCTAATAATTCAAAACAATACACCAACATATCATCAAAATCAATGAGTCTTCGTCTCTCCAACGCCTGCTGGTATCGCTGAAAAATATGCCGAAATGTTTCCCCTGGACAAAGCGGCGAATAATAATGGCTAAGATCCAAACGATCTCCCTTGACACGACCAATTTCCCCCGCCAAGTCTCCCAGGAATTCTGCTTCGTCCCGTATTTCCAAATCGGTCTCCGCCACCAGTTCCCTCAAAATCTGATATCGAACATCATCCCGAATAATATTGTCTACGGTATAATGATAGGCATGCCGTAAAATGGTAAAGAACACGGCGTGAAAGGTACCGAACTGCACTGCACCACTGCCTGCAATATGATCTAGTTCTGCCTGTTTTCGAAAACGTTGTTTCATTTCCTGGGCAGCTGCTTTGGTAAATGTAATAACCAGAATATTCCCCGGATCTACTCCATGATTCTGGATCAAATAGCTAACTCGTTTGGTAATAACTGTTGTCTTACCGCTGCCTGGGACCAGCCAGACACATAAACGGTCCCTGAAAGTGCCGTATTGCCTGGCTTTGTGCTTCACTGATAGTGTATTCCAATCCTTTTCTCCTGTTCTGTTGGTGCCAGTGAAAGATAAGTGCGCACCTGACGAAACAGGATACGCACTCCGTATATTTCTACTAAATCACTGAGTTTCATAAGTTACTTCTAATTTTTTTGAACTACTTATGTTTCACAGATTGCCTCTATTGAACTACTTATGTTTCACAGACTGTCTCTATTTTTTTCTTTGAACTACTTGTGTTTCACAGGCTGTCTCTAATTTTTCTCCCGAGCTACTGCGCTTCACAGGCTGCTTCTAGTAATGTAATTCCTTTACGAATACGCAGCAGAGATTCCTCTTTTCCGAGAATCTCCATGATCTCATAAGCACCACCCGGCGTCATCTGCTTGCCGGATACTGCGGTGCGCAACGGCCATAACACACGCCCATTCTTCAGTTCTTTTTTCGCAATATATTCCTTGCAGACCGCCTCAATACCCGCAATCGAATAACCCTCCAGTTCCTCTAATAATGGTAACATATCCTGCAGCACTTCCAGAGAATTTTCACTGTTAGTTTTCATTTTCTTGTGAGTATACATGGCAATATCATACTCTGGCAATTCCTCAAAGAAATCAATCTTTTCCCGAATATCTGGGAACACTTCAATACGAGACTTTAATAACTCTGCAATTTTCGCAAGATCACAATCCCTGGTAACAACCTGTCGAATTTCCGGCAAGGCATATTCCAGGTAACGATCCATATCCATTGCCTTGATATATTCCCCATTCATCCAGCGCAGTTTAACAATATCAAAAACCGCCGGAGACTTGCTAATATGATGATAATCAAAAGCATCCTCTAATTCTTTTAGAGTATAGATCTCCCGATCTTCGGAAGGGCTCCAGCCCAGCAATGCCACAAAGTTAATCACTGCCTCCGGCAAAAAACCCTGCTCCAACAGATCCTCCACCGAAGAATGTCCACTTCGCTTTGAAAGTTTCTTGTGATTTTCATCGGTAATGGTTGGACAGTGTACGTATTCTGGGACATCCCATCCAAAAGCTTCATACAGTCGGTTGTACTTAGGTGCCGAAGATAGATATTCATTACCCCGAACCACATGAGTAATCTGCTGCAAATGATCGTCCACTACATTGGCAAAATTATAGGTTGGATAACCATCGGTCTTAATCAGAATCATGTCATCCAATTCTGCATTATCCACCTCTATATCTCCATAAATCGCATCATGAAAAACGGTCTTTCCCTCTGTAGGATTATTCTGGCGGATCACATAAGGAACACCCTCTGCTAAATTCTTCTCAATCTCTTCCTGCGACAAATGCAGACAATGCTTATCGTATTTGGCAATCTCTTTGCCATCCTCTGTCTGATCCGATGCCCGCAAGCTATCTAAGCGCTCCTTGGTGCAAAAGCAATAGTAGGCCTCCCCCTTTGCAATCAGCTCTTTGGCATATTCCAGATACACGCCCGTCTTCATACGCTCACTCTGCACATAGGGACCAAATCCACCATCCTTGTCTGGTCCTTCATCATGATGCAATCCGGTAAGTTCCATGGTACGGTATATAATGTCCAATGCTTCTGGCACGTAGCGTTCCTGGTCAGTATCTTCAATTCGCAGTACAAATGTCCCCTGCTCGTGACGTGCAATCAGGTATTCATATAAAGCGGTCCTCAAATTTCCTACATGCATGCGCCCTGTTGGACTGGGAGCAAATCTGGTTCTGGTCTTACTCATCGTCTTTCTTGTTCTCCTCTTTTTTCTCTGTCTTATCTGTCTTTTTCTCTGCTTTCTTCTTAACCGGTTCTAATCCTTCGGTAATGTCTGTCATCATTTTGCTGAGATTTCCATAAGCCTGATAATCTGCCTTATCATCATCAATAGACTCCCGGACATTGAGTACAATCATTTTGTTGCCAGAATAATATTTCACTAAATGACGACACAGTGTAGAATTAAGACCGGCGCCTACGATCAGAAGCACATCTGCATTTTCCACCGTATTACTTGCTTTGGTCATCTTTCCGTTGTCTACCATTTCTCCAATCAGAGTAAATCCCGGACGAAGAGGAATACCACATACATCACAGGTAGGAACTCCCTTGGCAGAACGGATATAATCTGACCCAAATTCCTTGTTGCAATTCGGACAACGGTTCTCCTCCACGGATCCGTGCAGCTCTACCACATTTTCACAACCAGCCTGTTTGTGCATAGAATATACGGTTCTCGTCACAACACCATCCAATCTTCCTGCCTGCTGTATCTCAAATATCTTTTGATGCACGGTTGTTGGCTTTGCTTCCTTATTCAGAATCACTTCCCGGTAATATTTGTAGAAAGCATCCACTCGTCTGCTATAAAATTCAGAAGAAATAATTTCATCGTTAGAATATCCGTATTCCTGTTCAATATCGTAGGCAATCTGCTCTGCCCGAACACCGTTTAATCCAGCCTCCAGATCTACTTCTAACCCACTGATTACTACAATATGCTCAGATTCATTAATTACCTTTTTTATCTTAGCTAAAATTGGATCCATAATACACTCCATTTCTGCATTGCTTTTTGTATGCAAACAGTTTGTACCCAGCAACACAAAAGTACCAACTGCTGTGCAGAACCATATTCTACACTGACTCCTCTACCTTATTTTCTTATGTTTCCCATCATTCCCCAAGATAACCACAAATACATTTGACAGATTGTTCAATTCCTGCAAAATCACTGCGTATTACCAAATCATAATTACTCAGATCCGTCCATTTTTCCCCTACATGGTAACTATAATAATTTGCACGGCGTTTGTCATTTTTAAGTATGATATCTGCTGCCTTCTTTTCCTCTTCTCCATATTCTTTCACTACACGCTCCAATCGGAAACTCATGGATGCCTTCACAAACAGATTCACAATATTTTCCCGCTCTTTTAACACATAGTCCGCACACCGTCCTACAATCACACAGGGACCTTCATCTGCCACTTTGCGAATCACATCAGACTGCGCCAGAAAAATTCGATCATCCAATGACAAACCAGTAAAACCAAAGTCCTGGTTTCCATAAACATTAATTCCCATTGCCAAAGAATATAGCAGGCTATTCGTTGCCTTATCTTCTGCTTTAGCAAAGGTTTCTTCCGCAAATCCACTTTCCTTAGCTGCTCTGGTAATCAGTTCATTATCATAAAATGGAATGCCATAATGATCTGCGATCTTCTGTCCTATTTCACGTCCACCACTTCCATACTGTCTGCCTAATGTGATAATTTTGTCCATACACAACACCTCCCGTCATATTTATTCTCGCGAAAGCAAAATGATGATGTGCAAATAAATTTGTACATCTGAGCGCATCCGCGGGGTCAAATTCATAGATAGTGCTATTATATACCTATTTGCACCATTATACAACGCATTTTCAGTCTCTGTCAGTACTCTACTCGTTACTGCTCACTCCGCGACCAGTAACAGCAGTGCTTTCAGCACTGAATGCACACATTTTGCAAAAACCATGCAAAATGGAGCTGAAAAACTCGTACTTTTGGCAAAAAACATGCCAAAAATCCTCGAATTTAGTGTGGATGTGAAAAGTAACCTCTACTCTTCATTCAAACTCGGAATCGGAACCTGGATATCTAC
>CAMWKN010000234.1 GCA_947174825.1 uncultured Clostridium sp. | reverse complement strand
TGCAGGAGGCTTTGAAAGTGACCAATCAGGCAGTAATGGAAGCCTTGGACGGACTTCCACCGGTGAAGGTGCATTGTTCCCTGTTGGCGGAGGAAGCCATTCATGCAGCATTATGGGATTATGCCCAGAAAAATAATATCGTTATCGAGGGATTGCAGAAACCAGTGGATGATATTGCAGAAATTGTGGAAGAAGAGGAATATTGAATGATAGTTAGTCGCTTTAGAGAATAAAGTGCGTTTAGCACATTTTTACAAATATAATAACAGAAAAATGGCGTCAATCTGAAAGTAGATTTCAAATTGACGCCATTCCCTATTTTTGTGGAGACGTGGAAGTTTCCTCTTGTGTCAACAAATCAGCCAAGGAAAGTCCATAGAAAAAATCGTGCACCATCTGGTCAAATTTTTTCCACATAGGAAAAGTATGGCATATTTCTTTTCGTGGACAGGATTCGGTATCCGGCAGCAGGCAGCTGACAGAGGATAACGGTCCCTCTGCGATTTCCAGAATTTCTCCCACCGGATATTCCTCTGGAGATCTGGTTAGCTGGTATCCACCACCTTTGCCCCGCAAACCTTGTAACAGCTTGGCTTTTACAAGGTTTTTTAACACGATTTCTAAATACTTTTCGGAAATTTCCTGCCGGGCGGCGATTTCTTTCAGCGGAATATAGGTGTTTTCCGGCTGTTCGGCAAGGTCTAACATAACCCGCAGGGCATATCTGCCTTTGGTTGAAATCATAGCGGATCCTCCTTTTTTACTTTGTAGGAAAGTGCTCGTAAAATAGTGGTATGCCAATCAAGAATTTGCAAAGCAAATTCTTGTAAAGTTGATATAGTTACACTTAGCGAATTTTATGAGCTTAGTGTAACAGTGGCTCTTTTCTATGCAGAATGCAAATTCTTCGCCGCGGTGGACAACATCAGTTTAATACGATTTAACTGGTTCACTTCGCTGGCACCCGGATCGTAGTCTACTGCCACAATGTTTGATTCCGGAAACTGATGGCGCAGCTCTTTGATTACACCTTTTCCCACTACATGGTTTGGCAGACAGCCAAATGGCTGGGTACAGACAATATTTGGCACACCGGAATGGATTAACTCAATCATTTCACCAGTCAGGAACCAGCCCTCGCCGGTCTGGTTACCACAGGAAACGATAGGAGAAGCGTATTCTGCCAGTGTGGCAATCGGCACCATTGGCTCAAAGCGCTTACTGTGGGTCAGTGCATCTCTTGCTGGTTTCCGGTACCAGTCAATGAGCTGGATCAAGGTATTATTGATCCTTGCACCGGATTTCTTTTTCCCCAGATAATCCGCTTTGAAGTTTGCATTATATAAGCTGTACATAAAGAAGTCGATCAGATCCGGGCACACGGCTTCGGCGCCTTCTGCTTCCAACAATTCTACTAAATAATTATTGGCAAGTGGCAGGAATTTAACCAGAATTTCACCTACAATACCCACACGTGGCTTCTGAATATCACGCAGCGGCAGATTGTCAAAATCTTCAATAATGGCACGGATATTTTTCTTAAATTCCCGTTTGTTCGCTTTTTGTACAGACTTTTGAACAATTTTTAACCATTTTTCATGCAGGGCATTGGCAGAACCAGGCACCTTTTCGTAAGGACGGGTTCGGTACAGTACACGCATGAAAACATCACCATAAATCAGTGCTTGCAAGGCACGATTCAGCATCCCCAGATTGATTTTCAGTCCAGGGTTCTTTTCAATGCCGGCACTCATGGAGATTACCGGAATCTGTTCCATGCCTGCCTTTTCCAAAGCACGTCTAATGAAACCGATATAATTGGTAGCACGGCAGCCACCTCCGGTCTGGGTAATAATGAGTGCTACTTTATTCAAATCATATTTGCCGGATAACAATGCCTGCATGAACTGTCCCACCACTAACAAAGATGGATAACAGGCATCATTATTGACATATTTCAATCCATAATCCACACATTCCGGTGTACTTGGCAGCACTTCAATGTGATAACCACAGGAAGCCAGTGCCGGTTCTAAAATGTCAAAGTGGATCGGTGACATTTGAGGTACCAGGATAGTATACTCTTTACGCATTTCTTCGGTAAAAATTTTGCGGTGATGTGCGGTATCCTGAGAAACCGGACAGATATTCTTTCGATCCCGTTCCCGCACAGCGGCTAACAGAGAGCGGATGCGGATACGTGCTGCTCCCAGGTTGTTAACTTCATCAATTTTTAATACCGTATAAATCTTGTTCTGTTTCGTCAAAATGTCGCTGACCTGATCGGTAGTTACAGCATCCAGACCACAGCCAAAAGAGTTGAGCTGAATCAGATCCAGATCCTTTCTGGTAGCTACAAAGGAAGCCGCTTTATACAGACGGGAGTGGTACATCCATTGATCCATTACAATGGTAGGGCGATCCAGATTTCCCAGTTCGGATATGCTGTCTTCCGTCAGAACAGCCACACCATAGGAGGTAATCAGCTCTGGAATACCATGGTTGATTTCCGGATCCGTGTGGTAAGGGCGTCCAGCCAACACAATACCGTTGCAGTGGTTTTCCTCCATATACTGAAGGACTTCCCGTCCTTTTTCACTCATTTCATCCCGGACAGCCTGCATTTCTTTCCAGCCGGCAGCGGCAGCATGGCGGATCTCTGCCTTAGAGATGCCGTTTTCTTCTGTAAAGTATTCACACAGTCGCTTTGTCAGAATTTCCTCACTTTCAAAAGAAAGGAAAGGATTCTGATAGATAATATTGCCTCCACTTAATTCTTCCACATTATTTTTAATATTTTCACCATAGGAAGTAACGATAGGGCAGTTATAATGATTGCCGGCATCTTCTACCTCGCAGCGTTCGTAAGGTACGCAAGGATAGAAAATATAGTCGATACCCTGGCGAATCAGCCAGGAAATATGCCCATGCGCCAGTTTTGCCGGATAACATTCTGATTCACTAGGGATGGATTCAATTCCCAGCTCATAGATCTTACGGCTGGATTCCGGTGATAATACCACCCGATATCCCAGATCCGTAAAGAAAGTAAACCAGAATGGATAATTTTCATATAGATTCAGAACCCGGGGAATACCCACGGTTCCACGAACGGCATGTTCCTCATCCAGTGGTTTATAATGGGAGAAAAGCCGTTTATTTTTATATTCAAATAGATTTGGCACATTCTTTTTGTTTTTTTCGCCACCGATGCCCCGTTCACAGCGGTTACCGGAAATAAATTGTCTGCCGCCGGTAAAACGGTTAATGGTCAGCAGGCAGTGATTGGTACAACCCTTGCAGCGTGACATGGAAGTCTCGAAACGCAGCTCATTGATCTGGTCAATGGTGAGCATGGTGCTTTCCTGTCCGTTGTAATGGTCTCTGGCAATGAGAGCGGCACCAAATGCCCCCATGATACCGGCGATATCCGGACGGACTGCCTTGCAACCGGAGATACGCTCAAAACTGCGCAGGACGGCATCATTATAAAAGGTACCACCCTGTACCACTACTTTTTCTCCCAGATCCTTTGGATCGGTGAGTTTGATAACCTTCAAGAGTGCATTTTTAATGACAGAGTATGCCAATCCGGCAGAGATATCTGCTACGCTGGCTCCTTCTTTCTGTGCCTGCTTTACCTTGGAATTCATAAATACGGTACAGCGGGATCCCAGATCAATAGGGTTCTCTGCAAATAAGGCAACCTTGGCAAAATCTGCTACTTCATAGTTCAAAGATTTGGCAAAGGTCTCAATGAAAGAACCGCAGCCAGAAGAGCAGGCTTCGTTAAGCTGCACCTTATCTACAGACTGGTTCTTGATTTTGATACACTTCATATCCTGACCGCCAATATCCAAAATACAGTCCACTTCCGGTTCAAAGAAAGCGGCAGCATTATAGTGGGCAACGGTCTCAACCTCTCCCTCGTCCAGAAGCAGGGCTGCCTTTAACAAAGCCTCACCGTATCCGGTGGAGCAGGAGCGGACAATCTGCGCCTGTTCTGGCATTTTGCTGTAAATGTCCTTGATTGCCTTGATGGCAGTTTTCAAAGGACTACCATTGTTATTACTATAGAAAGAATAGAGCAGGGATCCATCTTCTCCAATGACAGCCACCTTGGTGGTGGTGGAACCGGCATCAATTCCCAGGAATAGATCTCCCTGATAAGTGGAGAAATCACCTTTTTTCACATCATTTTCTGCGTGTTTCTGCAGGAATTCCTGATATTCGTTTTCATCACGGAATAACGGTTCCATACGGGTTACTTCAAAGTCCATATGGATTTCCTGGGATAAATCTTCGTGTAATTTACCCAGGGAAGACATATTTTCGCTCTGGGCATTCATGGCAGCACCGGAAGCCGCAAACAGATGGGAGTGATCCGGTGCAATGATCTGATCGCCCTCCAAATGCAAGGTGCGGATAAATGCCTGTTTCAGTTCGGTCAAAAAGTCTAATGGACCGCCCAGAAA
>CAMWKN010000233.1 GCA_947174825.1 uncultured Clostridium sp. | reverse complement strand
GATAGCAAATTGCGTGTAAACACGCATTGCTATCTACTTTTGACCCTAGCATCATTATATGACAATTTATTTAAAACGGCAATTGGTTACTGGGAAAACTACTGGCAGATAATGGATGACAAGTGATGGGATATTTGATAAAATGAATATCATAAAAATATTGGACAGTATGATCTGTCACGGAAATGGAGGAAGAAAATGGGGAACTATATATATGGGATTGATTTGGGAGGAACTACTGTCAAAATGGGTTTATTTGACGGTGAAGGTGAGATGCTGGACAAATGGGAGATTGTGACACGTAAAGAGGAGGAAGGAAAATATATTCTTCCGGATATTGCCGCATCCATCCAACAGAAGAATGAAGAGCGGGGAATTGCACAGGATGAAATTCTGGGCATTGGTATGGGAGTGCCTGGACCGGTTAATGAGGATGGTGTTGTATTAAAGTGCGCAAACCTGGGCTGGGGAATTTTTTCGGTGGCAGAGGAACTGCAGAAGCTGACTGGAGTAGAGAAAATCAAAATAGGCAATGATGCCAATGTAGCTGCTTTGGGTGAGCAGTGGAAAGGCGGCGGACGTGGTTTTAACAGCATCGTCATGGTTACATTGGGAACCGGCGTTGGTGGCGGAGTTGTGTTAAATGGCAAGATTTTAACAGGTTCTAACGGAGCTGCCGGTGAGATTGGTCACTTGACAGTGAATATTCATGAAAAAAATGTATGCGGTTGTGGAAAACGAGGCTGCCTGGAGCAGTATTCTTCGGCGACAGCAATTATGCGTGATGCAAGAGAACGGGTAGCAAATACCGATACTCCTTCTCTGTTGCGGGATTACCCGGAAATTACAGGCAGGGAAATCTTTGATGCGTATCAGGCAGGAGACGATATGGCAGAGGATGTGGTCAACAGTTTTGCAGAGTATTTGGGACTAGGTCTGTCCCATGTGGCACAAGTGCTGGATCCGGATGCCTTTGTGCTAGGCGGAGGTGTTTCTAAGAACGGTCCGGTGGTGGCAGATGTGGTCAAAGAAAAATATGAAAAAAATGTTATGTTTGCCCTGAAAGATAAAGAATTTCGCCTGGCAGAACTGGGAAATGATGCCGGGATGTATGGATCGGTTCGTATGGTGTTGTCTTGATTTGGAACTAGGGGCAAGATAACGTTTAACTTTGGCATCGTACTATGAGTTGATAAAAATTGAAAGGAGGACGCATGGATGAAGGGAATGTTACGAAACAAGTATTGCAGGTCAGTAATGGCTGCACTGCTGACATTAGCGCTGATATTTGGCGCAGTTGGCATCAACGGCTATGAGGCGGACGCTGCCAGCAAACCGGCATTTCAAAAGAAAAAGCTAACGCTTGCCGAAGGCAAGACAGTGAAGCTGAAAATAAAGAAAATGCCAAAAAAGTCAAAGATTCTTAAGACCAAGTGGAAAGTGCAGAAGAAGAGCATTCTGAAATTGACGCTCAGCGGCAGCAAGGCGAAGAAGAAAAAGGCAAAGACTGCCAAAATTAAGGCTTTGAAGGCAGGAAAAAGTTCGGTATACTGCACTGTCACTTATCGTGTGAAGAAGAATGGTAAGTGGAAGTCAAAGAAGAGCAAAGCAAAGGCTACGATTACCGTGCCGGAATCAGGGATTACTTCGGCATCCCAAATGCCGCCGGACACACCTTCTGGAACAGAAAATCCGGGAGAGAATGTTTCGGCTGCGCCAGGGGACACCACAAATCCAGGGGGTACTATAAATCCGGGGGAGACGACAGATCCAAGTGGGACAGTAAATCCAGAAGAGACGACAGATCCAAATGGAACCACAAATCCGGGAGTAACCACAGATCCAGGTGAAACAACAAATCCGGGAGTAACGACAGATCCAAACGAAACCACAAATCCAGGAGTAACAACAGATCCAAATGGAACTGCAAATCCAGGTGGAGCTACCAGTAAACCTACTGCTACACCGATGGTTACCCCAAAGCCAAGTCCAGTAACTTTGACATGGACCGGGACGCTGGTAAGACCACAGTGGACCAGTACGGGAGATATACCAGGCAGTTTTTCTCAGAGCAGCAGCTCTTCTGGTCTCAAGGTGGCATCAAATGCAGGATGCTGGTATTTTGATATTTCCTGTACGAACTGGAACCAGTACCAATACCCTGTGTTGAAGTGCTACCGCTTAGAGGGGGACACCACCACAGATGCTTTAGAAGTGTGGTATGGCAGTGATGATGCTGGAAAAGTCACCTATCCTTTTGGCGAATGGAATGGTAAGGCAATTACCTTGGATAAGGAAAAACTTTCTAAGGGGATTAAAATTTCCAATTACACTCCAATAGGAAAAATTGAAATCTGTGAAGGGGAAGCTCCTGCTGGGGAAGGGGGAGATGTAGATGTAGGAAGTCAAGATTTCTCCAAGACAGCGATGGAGTTTTCCAAGGAACTGAAAATTGGCTGGAATCTTGGCAATACACTGGATTCTATTATAAATAATGGAGCATATGTTTCTGGAGATGCCGGACTGGCAGCAGAGACAGCTTGGAGTTGCCCTAAGGCTACGGAAGGTCTAATTAAAGCGGTCAAGGATGCAGGTTTTAATACGATACGTGTGCCTGTGACCTGGACGAATCATACAGATCCGAATAATGACTACAAAATTGATGAAGTCTGGATGGATCGTGTAGAGGAAGTGGTGCAGTATTGCACCAAAAATGGGCTATATGTCATTCTGAATATCCACCATGATGGAAATGATAATCCAGCTGGCAGCAAATCCTGGCTCACACCAGAACCAGCAGATGAGACAGCAAAGGCAGAGATGAAACTTCGGTATCAGAAGGTGTGGGAACAGATTGCCACCCGGTTTAAGGATTACTCTAATCTGGTATTGTTTTCTTCCATGAATGAGTTCCATCATGGATATGGCAACCCAACAACAGCATATACCAACTTGCAGAACGAGCTTCATCAGATGTTTGTGAATACTGTTCGTGCCACAGGGGGAAATAATGCTCAGCGTTATCTGATTGTGCCGGGATACAATACGAATATTGACCAGACAATTTCCGGACTGAAACTGCCTACGGACAGTGTGGAAAATCATTTGATGGTGGAAGTGCATTATTATGATCCCTATCAATTTGCGACAGACGGCAACGAGACAGACCAGTGGGGGGCTAAATACGGTGGTGCCACGGCTGCTGACGGCTGGGGACAGGAAGATTACCTGATAGACCAACTAAAAAAGATGAAAACGGCATTTGTGGACAAGGGGATTCCAGTGATAGTAGGTGAGTTTGGGGCGCCAGCTAAGAGAAACTCTGCCAATGAGAAATACCGCACCTACTATCTCCAATATGTGGTGAAGTATGCAGTTGAGTATGGTTTCGTGCCAATATATTGGGACAATGGAACCAGTTATAAACTCTTTGACAGGGGTACTTATGCAGTGGTATATCCTGATATCGTGAATGGTATGATGGCTGCCCTGGTGCCGGGATACACGATTCCTTTACCACAATAGTTTTTTGCTATTTGTAAAATGCTTAGCCGTATTTGTCTAAACATGGCAGAGGCAGGTTATTTAGATAAATTGATTTCGACAAATTCGACAGTATATGGATTGTCTTACATATACTGTCGAATTTTTATTCTCTTTGTTTTGGTTTGCATACTGCTTTGCGGGAATAAATCTACCTGCTATTTCATATAGATGAAACAGTAAATCAATGGGAGGGAACGAGATGAGTCAGTATCAAAGAATGGTATCTTATTTGTACGAGTATAAACAGGGTGTTAAGGGTGTCAATGTAGGATATGTTCGAATTGAACAAAGAGGCACAGGATGTCGGATCAGTCTGCAAATGCGCGGTCGTAATTTGGGACAACTGTCGGATGTGTCAGTGTTTCGGCAGAGACGGGGAGGGATCCGTTATTATACCATTGGAACGTTAACAGAGCGGAATGGAGATTATCGTTGCAGAATAGAAACGGAATCTGAAAATCTTTTGGGATCAGGCATTAATTTTTCGGATGTGGATGGCATTGTGCTATATCAGGATGATACATATTATGTGGCTACGACTTGGAAAAATCAGTCCGTTTATTTGGGAGAGAGTCGTACTTGGGATCCGGAAGAGCCAGAGGATCCGGAAGAATTGGAAAACATAGAAGCAGAACGGGCAAAATCGGAGGAGATAACAAAGGATGAGCAGATGGCTTTAGAGCAGAATGATATACAGGCTATAGAACAGGAGATGAGCCAGCAGTCATCAGAAAGGAATGATTTCAGTCATCATGAACAAGAGATTTTAGAACAAAATAGCATACAGCAGATTGTGGATGGAGATGGCTCAGAGAATTATGGGCAGCAGATAGCACACAGAGATGACGCAGAGAATTATGAACAGAAGGTAGCATACAGAGATCGATCAGAAAATCATCGGCGAGGAGACTGTGGGGGAAATGAAAGATA
>CAMWKN010000232.1 GCA_947174825.1 uncultured Clostridium sp. | reverse complement strand
GATCAGCTCAGAGTAATATGTTGGGGCTGGCAGGGGCATATGGTAAAATTGTGCAAAATGCATTTGATAATGGGGAAACAGCGAATACCAATCTATATAAGACATATAAAAGTTTGGTTGGCAATTGTAAAGTAGAGGGTGTGGAGAGTTCCTATGTTTATATGGTTTCAGGAGATGGGACGATGCAGTATCATCCTACGGAGGAAAAAGTGGGGAAACCAGTAGAGAATGCGGTTGTCAAGGGAGTGGTAGAAGAAATTAAAAAGGGAAACCGTCCGGAAGATGCGGCAGTGAGCTACGAATATAAAGGAGAAATGAAATATGCCAGTTACCATGTGTTCAGAAATAATACGATTTTGGTAGTTTCTGCAGATGAATCGGAAATTTTAGCACCAATGAATGCCATTCAAAAGCGCGCTGTTTTTGGATCTATTCTGGTGTTTATCTGTATGTGTATTTTTGCATTTATTTTTGCGATCTATATTTCTAGACCGATTCTGAGTATGTCTGAAGTGATTGAGAGGATCGCTAATTTTAATTTTGCAGAATCGGCTTCTCTGACAAAGATGCTGAAACGCAAGGACGAAACAGGTATCATGGGAAAATCGGTTTACCATATGTGCCAGAACATGCGGGACATGGTCAGACAGATGGAAGAAACTTCGGATAATATTAACCAACAGGCGAGCGAACTGACTAATATCAGTCAGGCAATTAATACCAACTGTACAGATAATTCAGCAACCACAGAGCAGTTGGCAGCAGGAATGCAGGAGACATCCGCAAGCACACAGAATATTGCAGCGAATATTGATTCCATGAAAGGCGGTATGGAGGAGATCTGTGTTCTGACGGCAAAGGGGGATCAGCTTTCCCAGGAAATTACTTCTCGTGCAGAGGATATGAGACAGCGTACCAGACAGGCAACGGAGCATACTTTGAATATTTATCAGAGTATGAAAGATAGCACACAGGAAGCTTTGCAGCAGGCACAGGCAGTGGATAAGATTCATACATTGACAGATTCTATTATGGAGATTGCCTCCCAGACGAACTTGTTGGCATTGAATGCCAGCATTGAAGCGGCAAGAGCCGGAGAGGCAGGCAAGGGATTTGCGGTGGTTGCTTCTGAAATTGGTAAATTGGCAAATGAATCTTCTGACACCGTTGTCAGCATTAATGAGATCATGGCAGAGATCAGCCAGGCAGTACAGAATATGACAGATAATCTGAGCAGTACAGTGGATTTTCTGGAAAATGTGGTAATCAAGGATTATGAGCAGTTTGAGGCAGTAGGGGTACAATACAATAAAGATGCTGATACGGTCAGCAATAGCATGGAAACCATTGAAGGAGCGGTTAACCGTCTATCGGATACGATTAGTAATATTGCAGATGCCGTGGCGGGTATCACATCTACGGTGAGCCAGTCTGCTACCGGTGTAGGAGAAATTGCTGAGAAAACCACAGATATCGTATCGGACACTATGCAGAATATGAATCTGGTTGATTCTTGCAGGGGAGCCATTGATCAGTTACAGAGTATTGTTGACCAGTTTGAATTATAATTTGTGTGACAGATATAGAGGTGACAGATGGAAAAGTCGGGTTTAGTCGTTGAAGGCGGTGGCATGCGTGGAATCTATGCAGCTGGTGTGTTAGACGTCATGATGGAGCAGGGATTTACTTTTGATGGTGTGATCGGAGTTTCGGCAGGAGCAATCCATGGCTGTACCATGGTGGCAGGACAGAGAGGCAGGAGCATTCGTTTTTATAAGAAATATTGCCAGGATAAACGATTTATGAGTATCCGCAGTTGGATCAAAACAGGAGATATTGTTGGCAGAGATTTTTGTTATCGGGAACTGCCGGAGGTTCTGGATCCATTTGATTATGATGCTTATGCGCAGTCAGATACCCGATTTTATGCAACATGCAGCAATTTAGAAACAGGCAAAGCAGAATATCTGGAAGTAACAGATGTACATGGACAGATTGATATCATACGTGCGTCAGCCTCCCTGCCGTATGTATCCCGTATTGTGGATGTGGATGGGAAAAAGCTGTTAGACGGGGGATGTACAGATAGTATTCCGTTTAAGATGTTTCAGAAAATGGGATATACCCGGACTGTAGTTGTTTTAACCAGAGATGAGACCTATCGCAAGGAGGCGGCAAATGTATTGCCGGCGAGGTTTGTATATCGCAAATATCCTGCTTTTATTCAGGCATTAAAACACAGGCATGAGGTATATAATCAGGCCAGGGAGGAACTGGCAAGGATGCAGCAAGAGGGAAACGTTTTTGTGATCTGTCCCAGCGAAGTGTTGACAATTGACCGTATGTGTCATGATCCAGAGAAAATACAGGAGACCTATGATATAGGACGTCGGGATATGGAGAATTTAACGGATTCTATGCGGAGCTGGTTGGAGAAATGCGAAGGATAGGAGGTAGATATATGGGGTTCAATGAGAAAGTAGCAGATGCCCTGATTGCCGATACAGATGAATTTATTGTGTATTGGGATTACAAAAAGGGTTGGAGCTGTTCTGAAGCGGGCTGTGAATCACTGTGTCGGGAACCGATCCGGGAAAAGGGAATGCCTGGATTGCTGGATATAGTGAAAGATAGTGACAGAGAACTCTGCTCCCTCTTTTTAAATATTATGCAGCAGGGAAGCAGGGATGCGGATAAATTCCAGCCACTTTCCGGAAAACGCAAAGAAGTTAATCTGCATCTTCGGGAGTTAGATGGTTCCTATCGGTATTATCGGATTGAATGCCATATTCAAAAGGAACAGGATACTGGTATCATGAATCGGGGCTGGGTAGAGATTATGCCATTATCGCAGGAGGAAATCTATCGTCTTCATTTGGCAGAATCCATTACCAATGACAAAAACCCTTCCTTTTTTACAGATAGCGCTATGGAGATTTTGAAAACAAATCTGGATAAACGGTTTGCCCTGGTACAGTTTGATGTGGCGAAATTCAAGGTCATCAATGAGCAATACGGAGAAGAAACCGGGGACGAAATTCTCAGTTTCTTTGTACATACTTTGAAAGTGATTCTGGGGAAAGATCAGCTTTATACCAGGTTGACAGCAGATGTATTCATGATTCTGACTGCTTTTGAAGAAGAACAGGAAATCTATGAACTGATAGAACTGATCCGGGATAATCTGCATGGATACAAGGGGATTCCTTATACCTTGTATTTTGGAGTATGTGAAGTAAAGGATCGGACGCAGAATTTGCGTAAATATGGGGATGGTGCTGCCTTTGCCAGACAGAGTATCAAAGGCGATGCGCTAAATCATGTCATGTTTTATCAGGATGATATGAAAGAGAAGGCAAAGATCCAGAAACTGGTAGAGGATGAGATGGAGAATGCGCTGGAGAACCGGGAATTTGTTATGTTCTTGCAACCAAAATACAGTATTTCCCAAAATTGCATTGTGGGTGCAGAAGCACTGGTTCGGTGGATTCACCCAAAGAAAGGCATGATACCACCAGGAGATTTCATACCTCTCTTTGAAAAGAATGGTTTTATTATTAAGATGGATCATTACATATGGGAAGAGGCGTGTAAAACGGTTCGTGCCTGGATGGATGCGGGGATTCAGCCGATTCCGATTTCGGTTAATGTCTCGCGAAGGCATATGAAAGATGGGCGTTTTGTGCAGGTTTTGGATGATTTGATTAAAAAGTATAAAATTGATCATAAATATCTGGAAATTGAAATTACGGAATCCGTTGACCAGGAGGAAACCAATGCTGGCATAGAATTGTTGAAACAACACGGATATATGCTGCTGATGGATGATTTCGGATCCGGTTATTCTTCTCTGAATACTCTTAAGGATACACAGTTTGACATTATCAAAATAGACCGGGAATTTCTGCAGGATTTTGTGCAATCCAAGCGTGGGCAAAAGATTGTGGAACATACGATCCGTATGACACAGGAAATTGGCCTGGAGCTGGTGGCAGAAGGTGTGGAAAACCATGAGCAGGCTTTGTTTCTCAGTGAATGCGGTTGCGATACGGCACAGGGCTATTATTATGCCAAGCCAATGCCAGTAGAACAGTTTAATCAACAAATGTAAATTCTAGAAAAATACGCAGATCTTTCAGTCTGCGTATTTTTCTGTTATTTACCATCTATAGGAAATTATTCCAATAAAATTGGTTGCGAACGATAGTGATTGCTGTGGTTCGGATTCCCATTTTGACACTATCCTCATAAAATGATATAATCAATCAGTTAACTGACTATTCATTTCACGCTGCATTTCTTTGAGGAAAGCAGCATCAAGAATGGAGATTGTTATGAAACAGGACATTAAATTGCGTGGAAGACTGCGCACCTACCTGAGCTGGCCATTGCTATTAAGCTTGCTTATGATCTTGATGGTAGTGCAGCTTTTTATAGAGGATAACAAGGCTGGATTGCTTGGTTGTGGAGAGTTTTTGGCATT
>CAMWKN010000231.1 GCA_947174825.1 uncultured Clostridium sp. | reverse complement strand
CAAAAATGCGGAGCCTGCAGTTAATGATACAATAAATACCGCAATAGAAGTGAAAGACACACCATCGGTCAAATAGCCCTGCTGACCAAATCCGATTGCCATTGCTCCACTTTCCAGTACAGACAAAGCAATCGTTAAATATCTGGTATACTCGGCTAATTTCTTCCTACCGTCTTCACCATCCTTGTGCAGCTCTTCCAATCTTGGAATCGCTATTGTCAACAGCTGAATAATAATGGACGCTGTAATATATGGTGTGATGTTCAATGCAAAAATTGACATCTGTGAAAATGAGCCACCCGTTAACTGATTGAAAAAGTCTAATGACGACTGTGATTCAAAGAATTCTGTGATAACGGAAGCATCTACTCCCGGCACTGGGAGCTGGCATCCAATACGAACAACAATCAGCGTAAAGAATGTATATAACATTTTCTTACGCAGATCCTTGATCTTGAATGCATTACGGACTGTCTCAAACATCCTAGATCACCTCTGCTTTTCCACCAAGAGCCTCAATCTTCTGGGCAGCACTCTTACTGAATGCGTTTACCTGAACTGTCAGCTTCTTAGTTAATTCTCCATTTCCAAGAATCTTTACGCCATCTTTTGGATTGTTAATGATACCTTTTTCCTGCAATGCAGCTACTGTTACAACATCGCCATCATTAAATACTTCTAACTTGTCCACATTGATCGCAATGATTTCCTTGGAGTTGATGTTGGTAAAACCTCTCTTAGGAATACGTCTGTAAAGTGGCATCTGACCACCTTCAAAACCAGGACGCGGAGCACCGGAACGAGCCTTCTGACCTTTGTGTCCCTTACCTGCTGTCTTACCATTTCCTGATCCATGACCACGACCTCTTCTAAAATTGTCGCTCTGTTTTGCACCCTTTGCTGGGCTTAATGTTGATAAATTCATAATAACCTCCTATTTCTTCTGACCAAACTCCTAACGGATGGTCACACACTAACGGACGATAGGCAGATAGGGCTGCCTAATATCCTCGCTACAATACACTATAGTACAACATTTTGAACAGAAAAGCAAGTATTTTATTTATAAAATAATTATAAAATTAAACACACTATTCGTTCTGCTTATATTGACATGCCTTCATTACAGTTGTAGTCGGAAAACCAAACGGTTTCAAACTTAACACAAAGGTAATCAAAATTGCACAGCATATCCAAAGAAATTCTCCCCAATGTGCATTATATAAATATGTCCCTACCTCTAGCTTCAGCAAAATCATCTCTATCACAGGATGCCAAAAATAAATCTGTAATGTTCTTGCGCCAAATTTAGTGATCATTGGTATCTCTCTATTAGGAACGAGACAGATAATAGCTCCACCCGTTAGCAATGCAATGACATAGCACAAGAAGCGATAGACAAATCCCCAATTTTTAAATATATCTATTTCAACAAAATTACTCCGACCTATGAACAGTGGGCGAAATATATACATATCTTTCAATTTTAAACAACATCCCCCTGCCCATATGACCAAAATAACAATACTAAACAATTTTAACCAGGAAACCCTGTTGATTCGAGAAATATCTTCTTTTGAAAGCATTTCTCCTAATACAAAATACGGATAAAATACAATGCTTCTCGACAGATAGAGATAATCTCCAATACTCGCATCATAGCCTGCAAAGCATGCTAAAAAAATAGAGAAGAATAAAATAAACTTTTTATCTATGTTTCTTAAAACATACGATAAAGAAAGATAGAATGCCAGCGTAAACATATACCATGGTACATAATAATCGGATAAAAGACTAAATGCTGGAGCTTCTCTATCCAATATCAATTCCGTTAAGAATAATACTATCTTTAACATAAATCCTAAAACTAGATATGATAATACTTTAGGAAAAATATCCTTATTATTATGAAATAAGCCAGCTAAAAATAGAAATAATGGCATATGAAATGCATAAATAAAGAGAAAGATACTTTGATAATAATCAGAAGACACAATGAAAGCATTTGCAAAATGACCAACCACAACTAAAGTCATTAACAAAAATTTTAAATTATCAAATAAAAAAATTCTGGAACTACTTTGTCTTTCCATTGCCTTACTTTTCATTACCTTTCTCCTCACAATACAAAATTTAAAATGCCCCAAATAATTTTGGAGCATTTTTATTGATTGATCGTATTAATTATACTTCCTCAACCTTGACTAAATGTCTAACATGCCAAATCATGCCTTTTGTCGCATCATTGTTTGGCAATTCAACGGTCTTACCGATCTTTCTCAGTCCCATAGCCTCCACTGTTGCACGCTGCTTTGGGATGGCACCGATCGTAGACTTTACTAACGTTACTCTTACCTTATCTGCCATAATTACACCTCATTTCATTCAGGCTCAAACAATCCATAGTTAAAACAACGGACTGTAGCTGCCGCTGTTTTAACCTAAAATCTCTTCTACGGAGAGACCACGAGCTCTGGCAACCTCTTCCGGTGTCTTCAGATTCTTCAAGCCCTCCAATGCAGCTAAAACAACGTTTTTCTTGTTATTGGAACCCAGAGACTTGGTACGGATATTCTTATATCCAGCCAACTCTAATACGGCACGTGCCGGACCACCAGCGATGATACCGGTACCTTCCGGAGCTCTCTTGATCAGTACGGATGCACTGCCAAAATCGCCTGTTAAATCATGTGGCACACTACCATTCTCGTCGATTGGAACTTCGATTAATTTCTTGGTAGCCTCTTCCTTGCCCTTACGAATTGCTTCAGGGATCTCAGTCGCTTTTCCAAGGCCAACACCAACATGTCCGTTCTTATCGCCGACTACTACTAATGCAGTAAATCTCATATTACGTCCACCCTTTACTACCTTGGTTACACGCTTGATCGTTACTACATTATCTTCCAGCTCTAACTGGCTGGCGTCAATAATTGTACGTTTCATGTGTCTTCCTCCTAAAATTCTAATCCTGCTTCTCTAGCTGCATCTGCTAAAGCTTTAACCTTGCCCTGATAAATAAATCCGCCACGGTCAAATACTACTGTCTTGATACCTTTATCCAATGCTTTCTTGGCGATAACCTCGCCCAGCTTGCCAGCTGCTTCTACATTGTTTGTTTTCTCTAAGCCTTCCTTTACATCTTTCTGCAGAGTGGAAGCGGAAACCAGAGTATTGCCGACTGTATCATCAATGACCTGAGCGTACATATGATTATTACTTCTAAATACAGCTAAACGCGGTCTCTCAGATGTACCGGAAAGACGATTACGGACTTTCATGTGTTTCTTCACACGAATTTCACTTCTTGACTTCTTTTTAATCATCGTATTTCACTCCTTTTATTCATATTATTGCTATACATTGTGTCAAACTTTGCGTTTTAACACATACGACTATTTCTTACCGGTCTTACCAACTTTACGTCTGATTACCTCATCCGCATATTTGATACCCTTGCCCTTATATGGTTCTGGAGCTCTCTTTTCTCTGATCTCAGCTGCGTACTGACCTACTTTTTCCTTGTCAATACCCTTGACAATGATCTCGTTCTGGCCTTCAACTGTTACCTCGATACCTTCCGGATCCATCATCTCAATCGGATGGGAATATCCCAGAGAAAGGGTTAATTTCTTGCCCTGCTTCTGTGCTCTGTATCCAACACCGTTTACTTCCAGTTTCTTTTCATATCCCTCTGTTACACCTACAACCATGTTGTAGATCAGAGTTCTTGTGAGACCATGAAGAGATTTCATCTTCTTTAAGTCGTTTGGACGAGTGACAACTACTTCTTCGCCCTCTTTCTTAATGCTCATCTCTGCCGGCAACACTCTCTCCAGTGTTCCCTTCGGTCCCTTTACAGTCACTTTATTATTTTCTGCAATATCAACCGTTACACCGGATGGTATCGCGATAGGCATTTTTCCAATTCGTGACATGCCGTGCACCTCCATATATTTATTCCGAGATTCATTCACAATGAATGATCTCTGTCATAGTGTGTACTCTGTCCGGTTTTCCCGGAGCCGTCTATCTAATTACCAGATAAACGCCAGTACCTCACCGCCCACGTTTTCTTTTCTGGCTTCCTTGTCAGTCATTACACCTTTGTTGGTAGAAATGATTGCAATACCCAGTCCTCCTAATACCTTAGGAAGTTCATCCTTACCAGCGTAAACACGAAGACCTGGCTTGGAGATTCTCTTTAAGCCTGTAATAATCTTCTCTTTTTTGTCTGCGCCATATTTTAATGTGATATGAATCATGTTGATTCCGTCAACGTCAACCATATCGAATTTTTTAATGTAACCTTCCTTTAAGAGGATCTCTGCGATAGAAACCTTCATCTTAGAAGCAGGTACATCTACTGTATCATGCTTTGCTGTATTCGCATTGCGAATTCTTGTAAGCATATCTGCAATAGGATCGCTCGTCATCATCTTGTTTTACCTCCTTACCAGCTTGCTTTCTTCAAGCCTGGAATC
>CAMWKN010000230.1 GCA_947174825.1 uncultured Clostridium sp. | reverse complement strand
CCATATGCTCGCCAATCTATTTGTCATTGCTTTTGTACGAAATTTTTTTAATTTTTCTATTTTATCTTCATCTATCTCTATTTTATCCTGCGCAAGCTCCAAATTGTCATCAATAGCAAACACTAAAACAGGAATTCCCTGCTCTATTGCATAATCATATTCCATTTCGGTATAACTCTTTCCAGTATCAGGATGAACAGAACCATAGCGCTTACCGATTATTAGCACATAATAATCACATAAATCTATAACTTTCTTAATCACTTCAAACTGCTCTACATCTGCCGCTACAAACGCTTCCATCCCCGCCGGAATACAATCTGCCATGAAAAGAACATCTAAAATTTTTTTACGTTCCTCAACTAAATCTGCATATGTTGAGCTAATAAACACTTGATATTTCTTACTATTCATGTATTTTTCACTCTCTCCTTTATCATTCCTGTATTACATCAAAATCCACATATATGCAATACACCACAATAGATAGCTACTTTTTTCTACATTTCCTAAACACTGTTTCGGAAATGTAATCTCATAATTCAAATAAAAGCTTTTGAAAATTCCAAATTTGCTTTTATGAATAAACTTTACACTTTATGCTTGATATCCCTATGGCACTTCCTTTTTGCCTGTAACATATTCGTAAATTAAGGATTTTTTGTAATTTTCTAACTCTAAGAGGTATTTCTCTTTTTTAGCAATAAGATTATCAATTACAGAACATTTTTGATCTAAATAATGCACTATTTCTTTTTGCTCATCCAATGGCGGAACTGTCACATAATTGTTAATAAAATCGGATACAGAAATATTTTGCATTGACATACTTGCTCCTGTAGAAATCTCATCAAATAGTGACCGTGCTGGTATAGAATTAATCGCATACCAAAAATACTTTGCAAAATATTTTTTCTTTATATGTATTTTCCAAAGTTTATCCGGCAAAAACATTTTTGGATATTCGTTATCCACATATGCACAGGTACCAACCATTGCCGATGTATTCATTCGACTTACTATTATTGTATCCTTTTCAACTGGACATACCAAACGGTTAATAGCAGATGTAAGCACTGGTTTAACCTCACTGGAAAGAAAAACTCCAGTTGATACCGCACTTGTCCTTAATACATAATATCCCGATTCTCCTGCATTCTCGTCATTCGTCACTGAACTCAATCCCGATTTTAAATCAATTATACAGTTTTTAATTCTAATCAAGTTCCAGTCAGATGGGATTTTACCCCATCGAATATTACAACTATCTTTCATTTCCCTGTCACCTCTTATTCCTCTGGTAACAGCTTGTGTAATCATAGCTTGCTTGAGTTTTTTGTATTCCTCTATACTTGCACGTGTTTTTTCTAAAACACAATCTATACAATTGTATTGTTCATCAAGATATGCCGCAATACTATTTTGTGAATCTTGATCTGGTAACACAATATGAATATCTGCCATCTCATTATTCATAATCTTATAACCATTAATGTCAGCTCTCTTGTGAAATATTGCTGTATATTCCAAAATATATTTAAGATATTTCAAATTATTTTCCATATTATATGGCATTAAAGTTCCACAAACATTAGTACAATTATGTTTTCCTTCTCTTAAAAAAACTGTACCTGCATTTGCCCCATCAGTAGTCCATGTTAATTGACTTCTATCAAAATCATACGTACCTATATAACCTAAAATACCCTTATTTTTCGTTTGGGATGAATATACTGGATAACCTTTATCAGATAATTCTGTTGTAGTAATTACTCTGCCACGACCAATTTTAAATAGTCTCTTTACTTGAACTATTTTCCATTCATATGGAATCATTCCAAACCACACAATTCCAGAATCCTTCATTTGTCTTCCCATTCTATTTTCCTCCAAACAAAGCATCCAAACTATTCTGAATATCTAATTCAAGCTCATGTAATTTTACTACAATCTCTTCCACAGACTCCGGAGCCTGATACTCATAGAAATATCTCGTCATAGGTATCTCATACCCCACCTTAGTCTTTTTCTTATCAATCCATGCATCTTCCGCATATGGCAATACTTCTCTCTCAAAGTACCTGTCGATATCCTGCACCAGCGGTACATTCTCCGTATCACGCAGACTTGCATCTGCAACAGGTTTTCCCT
Organism: uncultured Clostridium sp.; assembly: GCA_947174825.1. The sequence continues at coordinate 2,342 of CAMWKN010000230.1, read as the reverse complement.
TTTTCAAGATGATTTCACCATTCTCATCTCGTTCAGGTCTTTCCACCACAATTTTGTTATATCCAAACTCTACCGTCTCAAATATTTTACTTTCACAATAAATTCCGTTCTTATCCCCATATACAGCACAATTTTCAAAAGAACCATAAGCCTTTACAATCAGTTCCCGACATTTGTCTGTGATATCATTTCGTTTCGTACCAATACTCTTTCTTCTCGCCTCATAACAGTGTGAAGCATCTATAAGCTGAACTTTTCCTTCCCTATATGCCGATTTATTCTTGGAACATATCCAAATATAGGTACTGATACCCGTATTCATGAACATATCTGTAGAAAGCTGCACAATACAGTCCAGCCAGTCATTTTCCAAAATATATCTTCTAATCTCTGACGGCCCGCTTCCGGCATCCCCGGAAAATAGCGGCGATCCATTCTGTATAATCGCCATTTTCCCATTCGGTGCAAGTTTAGAGAGTCCGTTTAACACAAATAACTGCTGACCATCACTGATTTTGGGAAGTCCCGGTGCAAATCTGCCTTGCTCTCCTTTTGCTGCTTCTTCTTCCACCTTTTTCTGTTCACGTTTCCAGTCAATGCCAAAAGGCGGATTAGAAATACAATAATCAAAGGTAAACCCTTTAAACTGATCATCTGACAATGTATCCCCGAACCGCATATTATCCGGGTCTCCGCCGCGAATCATCATATCTGCTTTTGCTATCGCATAGGTAGATGGGTTAAACTCCTGTCCAAAGCAAGTAACCTCTATATCACTGTTCAGATCATGGATTCTCTCCTCCATACAGGAAAGCATCTGGGATGTTCCCATCGTCATATCATAAACAGTCATTCCACCAGCATCTAAATTTGCATCCGCAAGAAGCAAATCTGTCATTAGATAAATAATATCCCTGCTGGTAAAATGCGCTCCTGCTTCCTCTCCAAAGGACTCAGAAAAGCGTCGCACTAAATCCTCAAAAATATAGCCACAATCTACAGCACTGATTTTGTCAGCTCCCAAGTATCCTTTTTCAGAATTAAATTCCTTGATAATAAGATACAGTGTGTTGCTCTCTACCATCCTTTTAATGATATTATCAAAATCAAACTTGGATAATACGTCCTGTGCATTTGCAGAAAATCCAGCTAAATAATCTTTAAAGTTCGTTTCTATATTATCTGGATCGGCCAAAAGTGTCTCAAAAGTAAATTTGCTTGTATTATAAAACTGATAACCGGATGCTCTTGTCAAAAATCCATCAATGACTGCCAAATGCTTTACCTTTTCATACTGCGCAAACACTTGATCATGAGTAGGCAGTAAGCAATCGTGAAATCTCTTAACCACTGTCATCGGTAAAATAACAAGACCATATTCATGCGGCTTGAATGGACCGCGAAGCATATCTGCCACATTCCAAATAACAGTAGCCTTTTCTGCTATATTTACTCCAACATCACTGATTTTATCGTTGCTCATGTTTATTTAATCCTCCTTGTTCTCTGAAAGAAAATGCGAGCTTCTCCAGCGAGCAGAGGATTTTTCCTCCTGAGTTTTTTTATAATTTACCAAATCTGCAAAGTCACAATCCAGCTCTGCACATATACGTTCCAGAACAGATAAATTCACAGACTCTCCATTGGTCATTTTCGCCATAGTGCTAGAGCTCAAGCCTGTACTTTTACATAAATCACCCTTTTTCATACCCTTATCAATCAATAACTTCCATAATCCGTTATAACTGATTGCCGTAATTATATTCCTCTCGCTTTCTACAATTCAGCGTTTCATAACTAATTCTAAATTATAACATCATTTTATCACATTCACAATTTGAAAAATCAAATACTATAATTTAAAAATCAAATATCTGCTTATTTTAATGTCTCAATTAGACAATTTAAAGATACTGCGATTTCTTCATTTAATGCCTTTTCACTTTCATTCTTAGCATGAATGTCTGCTATCTCATGTATAACATATATAATGATATGTGCATCTTCTTTAGTCGGTTTATCTGCACTCCCATTATTTAACACCAATTGCACGGACTTTAAGAAAATTATAGTAATCGAATATCGATACTCATCAACATCAAAGTTATCTTTTATAAATTTGATCAAATATTCTGCTGACTTCAGCATTTGTGAAACCGTCAAATTCTCTTTCCCATTTGTAGCAAGCACTGTGCTACCCTGTAATTTTCCATGCGGAACCTCAAATAACTCTTTAATTCCTATTTTCTCCATAAGGGCTTGTGTTCTTTTCTGCATCAGGAGTCCTCCTATAAATCACCATAAATATATGATACTCTGTTTTTAAGGATAAATCAGCATAA
>CAMWKN010000229.1 GCA_947174825.1 uncultured Clostridium sp. | reverse complement strand
GTTTTTTGATAATTTAATAAATCTTTACACCATTTCTATAATCTGTTATGATTAAGTCGTAACAATTCATACTGTTTATAAAGAGAGTAGGTGATTATATGCCAAATGGTGCAGAAATTATAAAAGATGCTATAAATGATTTTCAAAAAGTACAAAGACGCATGATTTTAGCAAAAAAAGAGAATGCAACAGAGACATATGCTGATCTTAAAGATGATTATATTTCATTAAAAGCGTTACTCTCAAGTTTAGGCGTAAATCTTACAGATATTGATAAGATTAAAGAATAACAACGAATCACAAAAAAGAAAAGATGTAAAGCCTATTAAAATATAAGGCTCTACATCTTTTTTCTCTCTACATTATATGACCAAACTCGCACTATCCCTTACATTGACGCAATCAGCTCATCCACTGCCTTCGCCATCTGCTCAGACTTCTTCGCTGCATCCTCCAGAGAATCACCCACAACACCATAATAAAACTTGATCTTTGGCTCAGTACCGGAAGGACGCACGCACATCCATACCTTATCTGTCATGTCAAAATACAGTACATTGGACTTCGGCAAGCCAGTTGGTTTCACATCGCCACTGGCAAGATCCGTAATGGTGTCTGCCTGATAATCCCGGAAGGAAGTAACCTGATGTCCACAGAATTCTTTTGGTGGATTTTTCCGCAGAGCTGTCATGATTTCCTGGATCTTTTCCAGTCCTTCAATTCCCTTCATGGTAACGGATTTCACGCCATCCTGGTAATAACCATAACGCTCATACATGGCAATCATGGCATCCCACAGAGTCATATTCTTGGTCTTGTAATAAGCTGCTGCCTCGCACAATGCCATGGTTGCTACAATAGCATCTTTATCACGGGCATGTGTTCCAATCAGACAGCCATAGCTTTCCTCAAATCCAAACAGATACTCGCCTTTGCCGCTGGTCTCAAATCCCAGAATCTGCTGACCAATGAATTTAAATCCAGTCAATACTTCAATCAGATCAACACCGTAGTATTCTGCAATGGCGTCTGCCAGATTGGAAGTAACAATGGTCTTAATCAGCTTGCCATCCTTTGGCAGGCCTTTGGTTTCCTTTATCTGAGAAATCTCATAATCTGCCAACAGGCAACCAGACATGTTTCCGGTTAATGTAATGTATTCTCCACTCTTGGTATCTTTGACATACACGCCCAGACGGTCCGCATCCGGATCAGTAGCCAGCACCAGATCCGCATCTTTTTCCTTTGCCAGTTTCAATGCCAATTCAAAGGCTTCTGCTGCTTCCGGATTTGGATAGCTGACAGTTGGGAAATCTCCATCCGGCAATTCTTGCTCTGGTACTACATACACATTCTCAAAACCGATCTCTTTTAATACACGTCGTGCCGGAATATTTCCGGTACCATGCAACGGTGTATATACTACTGTAATATCTTTGCCCACTGCATCAATACTGTCCTGATGGATAACCTGTTTCTTTAATTCAGCAATATATTTATCATCAATCTCTGCACCAATCTGCTGATACAATCCCTGCTCCACTGCATCGGACTTGTCCATGGTCTTAACCGTAGCATAATCGGTCACTGCCTTTACCTCATTCATAATACCACTGTCATGAGGCGGTGTAATCTGAGCGCCATCCTCCCAATATACTTTGTATCCATTGTACTCTGGTGGATTATGACTTGCCGTAATATTGATTCCGGCTACACAACCCAGCTCCCGCACTGCGAAAGACAGTTCTGGTGTCGGGCGCAAGGATTCAAATACGTAGGTCTTGATTCCATTAGCTGCCAGACATAACGCAGATTCATCTGCAAACTCCGGTGACATGTGACGGGAATCATAGGCAATAGCCACACCCTGGTTCTGCTTGCCCGCCTTGATAATATAATTAGCCAGTCCCTGTGTCGCTTTACGGACAGTATAGATATTCATGCGGTTCGTACCGGCACCGATAATACCACGTAATCCGGCTGTACCAAATTCCAGATCCTTATAAAATCGTTCTTTCACTTCGCTTTCGTCTGTGATTGCCTTGAGTTCCGCCTTGGTTTCTTCATCAAAATACGGATTACTCAGCCAAGACTCATAAATATCTTTGTAATTCATGATGCATCCTCCTGTCCCGGACATTGCCGGCTCTTATGTTGTAAGTTAACGAGTTTCTATATTATAACATTGGGATCATAAATATATTGCCCCAATTAATGCTATGAATTGCTGCCTTACTCGCTGAAACAAACTACTTGTCCACACCCACCAACGCAAACAAATATACTCAATTCGTTTTTCCTTATGGTGTGGCAGTGGATTCACTGCTCTCTGCCGGAGTATCTACATCCTCTGCCAACTCCGGAAAACTCAGAGATACATTTTCATCATCATCCAGTATATCCACAGAATAACTCTTGGTAATATAACCATTTTTGCGTAATGTAATCGTCTGGGAACCAATAACTTTCTTGAATTTACAAGGTGTCAATCCCTTGTAAACATTGTCAAGGTAAACCTCTGCTCCCGTTGGCGCCGTCACATGGATGGAATGGTTACTGTCAACCCTCTTCGTGGTTGTATCAGAGCTGTCCGACTCATTAGCGTCATCTGTGGCAGATGGCGCATCCGTGGTCTTGGATTTCTCTCCACCCACCCCGGCAGACTGTTCAATCAAATCAATCTGGATTGGAGGAGGCGTAGAATCTTCCACATCCAAGGTGCCTGTATAGGTCTCATAACCTGTCATTTCCACTCGGATACGATATTCACCATAATTTAACGCAACTGGTTCCGAATAATTTACCGCTGTCCCATTAATGTATAAGTCAGAACCTTCCGGATCAATCTGAAAGGTAACCATGCCCACATTTTTCACTGCCGGGACATAATCAGAAAAATCGGCAATAACCTCCTGATCTGCTGTCACCGTTATCGTCTTTGTGGTAATCATGCTGCCCTTGATCAGTGTCAGAGGATAAATCCCCTCGCCGGCTGTAATTAACATATTTTCTGTGATTGGCAGGATAATACCATTCCCTACCTCTACCATTCCTCCCAGAAAATCTCCATAATTTGCCAGACGGATATAACCATGTCCCATGGTACGCACAATGGAATACACACGATATCCCACACCTCTAACCGTCAGTTCATCCTCGGTATGAAGATCCTCACGCATTATATTTTGGCTTCCGGAACTAATAAATGTCAAGTCCGAATATTGATATTTTTTTCCGGCAAATTTCATCATCCGATCCTCTGCCTGAAAGGAAAAAGTACCAACCTCATTGTATTCCCATACGTCTTTCGGTACAGACACTGTTTCCAGAGTTGCATCCTCCGGACGGTAATGTGCTTCCACAATCAGCCCTGCCTTCAACTGATCTGCCCGAATGGACTGCCCATATTGATCAGATACCTCTGCAGAATAATCATAGTGTAATATAGATTCAATATCGGAATCCAACTCTCTTATTGTGATCTTAGAATTCTGCGTATCCTGTACAACAATCACACCAGTAATACTACTAGCATTATCCGGCTCCGCTGAATTAAAACGAAAAGCACCGGATCTGCGTTGACGGCGAGTGCGGGCATTACACCCTATCAGCGTTACTGCCACAACTAATATCAACAGAAGAAAAAGTCCCCTGCGATACCGCTTCTTATTGTATAACATCTCAACCTCCAATATCTGTGCAACATTTTGATTTGATTTCAATTGATTGCCAGATATCATCTCCGTATGATCTGCCTGACAAACCACCAAGTACCACTGTACTCAGAATAGAATTGCCTCCTTGCAAATCCATGCCGCATCAGATATTATACTACAGTTAGCCCTAAAATAAAACCCCTTTTATCGTCTCCAAAAATTGACGTCTGTCTTGTTCCTGCGCCTGTAAACGCAGCAATTTATCATAGTTCTTTACCGACATCCAGGATTTCTTGCCATTATAATAAAAGTTGCATTGCTTCCAATATTTCTCAGGATAGAGCAAAAGAGTATATAACAATTTACATTCTAGTTCCGACAATGCACGGTTTTGTCTATAAACCTCCAAAATCTGTATCCCCAGATCGCACTGCCAGCCATTCTTTTCCATGACCTTGCGTAGAAATCCATAGAGATCCAGAACCGGTATCCCTATTTTGGTGTTTTCAAAATTCGTGGTGGCAATGCGTTTCCCCTGTATCAGCAGATTGTGGTAGTTGTAACTGCCATGTATGTATTGTTTCTGTTGCAACGCCTGCTGATACAGACTACGATATACGTCACCCTCTGCATCTATTTTCTCTGCCTCACAGCCCTGCTCATAATAATAGGAAAAAGCATTCAGCAGCCCTAATTCCATCTCATTTTTTCGTCTCTTTTTGCGAATATAGCCATGAATACGCTTTAATTCTCGATTACGTTTTGCAAAATAAACCTGCTCCAGTCGTCGCTGTGCAACAGGTGACACAAACTGATTTCCGCTATTCTGATCATCTATAGAC
>CAMWKN010000228.1 GCA_947174825.1 uncultured Clostridium sp. | reverse complement strand
ATATTATTTATGCTATTGATGGAACGGTAGTAATGGGAGAAGATCTGTCTGAGTCATTGGCAATGATCAGAGGCGAACCGGGTACAGATGTTAAATTACAGATTGTTCGTAGTGGAGAAAGTGATTATCTGGATTTCACCTTGACTCGTGCCGAGCTTGAGGATGATACGGTGTCGAGCCGTATGGTAACGAAACAGATTGGTTATATCGCTGTCAGTAATTTTGAGGAGGTTACCAAAGAGCAGTTTAAAAAGGCATTAGAGAATTTGCAGGACAAGGGAATGCAGGCATTAATCATTGATTTGCGTGATAATGGCGGCGGTCTGTTAAGCACTGCTGTACAGATGTTAGATCAAATGCTGCCAAAGGGACTGGTGGTATATACGGAAGATAAAAAGGGGGTTGCCGAGGAGTTTTATGCGGAGGATGATGATGAAATCACTGTGCCGGTGGCAATATTGGTTAACGGAAATTCTGCCAGTGCATCGGAAGTGTTTTCCGGGGCTATGCAGGATGAAGGGAAGGCAAAGTTGATTGGAACCACCACCTTTGGCAAAGGGATCGTGCAAACCGTTTTTGATCTGAAGGATGGTTCTGCTTTGAAGATGACCACATCCAAGTATTTTACACCGAAAGGCCGGAATATACATGGCACAGGTCTGGAACCGGATATTGTGGTGGAATTAGATAAAGATAGCCTACAAAAGAAGGATTCGTCTGGTAAAGAAAAACCGGATAACCAGATGCAGGCTGCTATTGACTATCTAAAGGGAGAATTATAAGGATAAATGATAGAATGGAGGAAGTAATGGAGGAACAGAAGAGGTATCAGAGCCAGTTGATGGCAGTTCAGGATGAAGTGAATAAGGTAATCCGTGGCAAGGAGATGGTAGTAGAGAGAGTGCTCGCAGCGGTTATAAGCGGGGGGCATATTTTGATGGAGGATATTCCAGGTGTGGGAAAAACTACTCTGGCTACTACCTTTGCCAAGGCACTTTCCTTGGATTATAAGCGTGTGCAATTTACACCGGATGTATTACCGAGTGATATTGTGGGGTTTTCTATGTATAATAGCCAGACCGGCAATTTTGAATATCGTCCGGGATCTATTTTCTGTAATCTCTTTCTGGCTGATGAGATCAACCGTACATCGCCAAAAACGCAGTCAGCTTTGTTGGAGGTAATGGAGGAACAGCATGTAACAGTAGATAGTGTAACCAGAGATTTACCAGATCCTTTCATTGTGATTGCCACGGAAAATCCCACTGGTTCCTCTGGTACCCAGATGCTACCGGAATCCCAGCTGGATCGCTTTATGATCTGCGTTTCCATGGGATATCCTGCCCATGAGGATGCAGTTAGTATTCTCAAAGGGGAATCTTCCCATTTAATAGACCAGGTACGCCCGGTTATTTCAGGACAGGAGTTGCGGGAAATCCGTCAAAGTACGGAGCGTGTTTTTGTACATGAGAGTATTTATGATTATATCGTTACATTGGTAGAAGAGACCAGAAAAAATGAGATGTTTGACATGGGAGCCAGCCCCCGTGCAACCATTGCATTGTTGCGAATTGCCAGAGCAATGGCTGTGCTGCATGGCAGGGATTATGTGACAGCGCAGGATGTACAGATGGTTATGGCGGACGTGCTGGGGCATCGTGTGAAGTGCAGTGCCAGAACCAAGGCAGATGGATTGACCACAGCTCAGACGATACAGAGATTGCAGCAACAGGTCAAAGCACCACGCATATAAATGGTGCCAGGGGCAAAAGGTATTTTTAGCTCCTGACGGATGCTGCGAATTGCTATTTATTGGCTTGGTGTTGGCATCATAATATATTGGAAAAAGGAAAGGGACAGCAGGATGAAAGTACAGAAAGACGGTATACGGATACGGGTATGTTTGGCACCGGTGGTGTGCTATCTTTTTTTGTGGGTGCTTTTGTTCTGCTGGTATCTTTTTCTGCAAAGTCATTTGTTGATGACGACATTGGTTGTGATGGTGGTACTGCCAGTTTGTTCTATCGTGTCAGCGTGGCAGATGCATCCCTATCTTTCTGTGAGTGTTTATTCTGTGCAGCCGGTGATGCAGGAGGGACAGGAAGGTGTTTGGTGTATCCGATTGAATAATGACAGTTACGGACTGGCACTCTCCAGTACCGTTTTTGGAACAGTGGGAAATACCTTTCTGGGGACATCCGGAGAGATCAGTGTAAAAATGCCGATTTCCATGAAATATACAGAGCGTATGGATTTGCCATTTATGGTACAATACTGTGGTCTTGTTAAGGTGGAGATAACTGCTTTGGAGTATCGGGATCCCATGGGATTGATACGAATCCGACTCCCTTTGCAGGCTTCCGCCGAAAGTGTGGTCTTACCAGACAGGCAATCAGAGATGGAGGAACACAGAGATGGCTTTCAGGCTGGAATCAGTGAGGCAGAGGAAACATTAAGTAAAGGATATGATTTTGCAGAAGTGACGGATATGAGAGAATATCGTCCGGGAGACCGGATTAAGGATATTCACTGGAAATTATCGGCGAAAAAACAGGATCTGATGGTCAAGGAGAGAACCAGTGTGGCACAGAGCCAGGTGATTTTGCTATTGGATTTTTCCTATGATGAATATGAGATGGTATCTGCTGTGGCAGGACTGGCATATGGTGTGACTAAAAGCTTTCTGGAAACTTATGTTCCGGTTCGACTTTTATGGTGGGATCAGCAGAATTATGACTTTAACGAGATTGTGATTGCAGGAGAGGATGCTCTGGAGGATGGATTTGGAAAAATGCTGCATAGCCGTATTTGCCGTGTGGGACAGAATTTGCCGGAGCTGATGCAGAGAATTAGACCTACACTGCAGTCATATGTATATCTCCATGAGATACAAGGGAAAGCAGATGGGGAGGTGATATCCCATGTTTAGCGTGTTTCGGAAACGAAAGAAAAAGCAGGACGTCTATCCCTGTGATGGAATTCAGGCTGCTGATCATTTGCTGCGTAGGCAGAGAGAAAACAGAACATTTACTTTGTTGTGGAAAGCCTTGATTGTATACTGCATTGTTGGGGGCGGTATGGGATGCCTGCTGTCTGCACTGGATACCACTTATTATGCAGTGATTGTGCAGCTGGTCATATTAGCAGCCTGCCTGTTTCTGGCATCGTTATTTTATCATCCAGTATGGGAAAATTTGGGATATGTTCTGCTATTCTTATTTATGGTTTTTGTTGCCTATGTATTGCGAAGTTACATCAACAGTGGATTCTATGGTGTATTGAATGATATTTTTGAGTCGGTTTCGGATTATTTTGAATCCAACGCCATGAGAAGTTACGGTGAGCGGATTAGTAACCGTGTATTGGCAATTACGGTATCTATGTGTTATATAGGGGTAGTCTGTTGTCTGGTTATTAATATTTCTATTTCCCGTAGAATGCAGTATGTTTTTTCGATTTTGGCAGTTAGTGTATGTCTGATTCTGCCTTTGTATCTGGAATTAGAGCCATCTTTGTTTTATGTGGTGCAGCTTTTGACTGGATTGTTTCTGGCAGCCAGTGTGCATCGCTCCAGGCATTATGACTTGCATTACGATAATGCAAAATATGAGAGAAAGAAGAATGGGTATAGTTATATTTATTCTTCTCGCACAGTTTTACAGTTTGGCGCCTGTATTTTGACGATTACCGCGGTGGTTGCTATTATTTTGTCTGTTATTATGCCAAAAGATACCTATCATGAGCAGCATCCGGCGGGACAGTGGAAAAAACAGACAGCGGATACCGTGGAAAATTTGTCTGTTGTAGGTATTGCCGGGTTGTTTAATTTTTATGAAAATGTAGGTGGTTTGACCAGTGGGCGTCTGGGCGGTGTCAGTGCATTACGTCTGGATTATGAAACGGATCTAAAGGTGACGTTTGTGCCAGCTGCCGAAGAACGCTTCTATCTGCGTCAGTTTGTGAGTCAGGAATATGAGCCTTTCGCAAATCAGTGGATTCGTCTTTCAAAAGATGATGGAAGTGGGAATGTGCCGCTTTCAGCGCTTGCCGGAGAAACGGAGCAGGCAATGAAACAGGCATATGAAGACGGTGTCTCCAGAATGGGTAAGGGACAGGCTGTTGTTGAGAATGTTGCGGGACTCAGCAGTGTATATCTGCCCTATTATTCTATGGATCTGGATCAGCAGGTGGTGTTGGGATGGAAACAGACATACACATATTACACGAATTTTAATGAAGATCTGCATTTGCTGGATCATGGTCTGAAGAGTCCGGAGCAGTTGTACCAGTATCTACAAGTGCCAGTGGTAAATCAGAAAGCAGTGGATCAGATTATTCAGGAAGCCGGTTTGAGCCGTTTTTTGGATGTCCAGGAGAATGTAAACCGTTTGGCAGCATATTATCAGGATGAAATTCCATACAGCTATCAGCCGGGAGTAACACCATATGGTAAGGACTTTGTGAACTATTTTTTACTGGAAAATAAACGATGATATTGTGCT
>CAMWKN010000227.1 GCA_947174825.1 uncultured Clostridium sp. | reverse complement strand
GATATGAATTGTTTTATTTCCTGGGGAGATATGGTTTTTAACGATGGAATACAAAATTTCTATAAGTCGGAAGCATTTACCGATTATCCGCCAGGATATATGTATGTTTTATATTTTGTTGGCGGCATCAGACATATTCTGGGAGTGGCATGGGATTCTACCACCAGTGTAGTTTTGACAAAAATGCCAGCGATTCTATGTGATCTGGGGATCGGTTACTTGATCTATCGGGTTGGAAAGAAATATTTCAAAAATAATGGTGCTGCTATTATCGCCGCCTGTTATCTGTTCTGTCCGGCAGTTATTATGGACAGTGCTGTCTGGGGGCAGGTGGATTCGGTATTTACTTTAGGAATCGTCTTGATGTGTTATCTGATTACGGAAAAGAAACTGATACCATCTTATTTTGTATTTGCGATATCTATTTTGATAAAACCACAGTCTTTAATTTTTACTCCGGTTCTGATTTATGCCATCATTGATCAGGTCTTTTTAGAAGAATTTAATTGGAGAAAGTTCTGGATGAATTTGGGGCTGGGTGTCAGTGCTATTCTGCTTATTGGTCTGCTTATGCTGCCATTTGGATTTCAGGAGGCATTTTCACAGTATTCGGATACTTTGGGATCTTATGAATATGCAACGGTCAATGCTTATAATTTATGGGCATTATGTGGATTGAACTGGGCGTCGCAGACCGGAGTATTTCTGGGGATTACTTACAAAACATGGGGAACGGTGGCAATTATTGCAACGGTACTTGCCTCTGCATGGATTCATTATCGGGCAAAAAATAACCCGTCAAGATATTATTTTATTGGAGCTTTTATTGTAACATCGGTATTTATGTTTTCTGTCCGTATGCATGAAAGATATATCTTTCCGGCGTTAGCTTTACTGCTATTAGCCTATGCTTCCCGTCCGAGAAAACATGTGTTATTTAGTTATATTGCTGTTTCAGCACTGGCGTTTCTCAATATGGGGCATGTAGAGTTTGCTTATGATCCAAGTGAATTTAATGCTTTGGAGCCTGCAACTTTATGGATTGCCTTTGGGATGTTGGTATTCGTTTGCTATCTGATTTATGTGGCATTGACCGAGTACCATGGTTATGTGGATGACCAGCAATTTAAGAAAGTACGGGCATCCGGAGGAGTTGCCTCCAAAAAGAAGACAGGCAAGGCAAAGCAGACGCAGAAAGTGTCACCGATCACACCATCAGCTGCTGTCGTGAAACTGGTAAAAGCAGATTTTATTGCCTTGGGAATTATTGTGATTGTTTATGCTATCATTGCATTCGCACGTTTGGGGTATATGCATGCACCACACACGTCTTATTCTGTTGTCGAACAGGGACCAGTGGAACTGGATCTGGGAGAGGTAAAGAATATTGGTCAGATCTGGAACTACTTGGGGTATCAGAATAATCCAAAATATAATTTGGAATATCGGGAAGATGCGAATCAGGAATGGATAGGTTTGATGCAGGATGTGGCAAACGAGGATAAAAGTGTTGATGATACAAACTGCTGGGATGCAGGTTCCGTGTTTTGCTGGAATAGCAGGGATCTGAATATTACAGCCAGGTATCTGCGTATCACACGGTCTGCCAATAATTATAATGACAGTATTATGGAATTGATTCTGACCGATCCGGAAGGGAAGGTATTAGAACCAGTTAACGGAAAACAATACGAGGCATTATTTGATGAACAGGGTGAGTTTGAAGGCAGGGGCAGTGCCATGAATGGTACTTATTTTGATGAAATCTATCATGGCAGAACCGCCTATGAGATGATTCATCAGCTATACTGTTATGAGAATACCCATCCGCCAATGGGAAAAGAATTTATCGCACTAGGGATATTATTGTTTGGCATGAACCCCTTCGGATGGCGTTTCATGGGGACATTGTTTGGTGTGTTCATGGTTCCGATTATCTATCTCTTTGCCAAGAAATTTTTCAAGGAGACCTGGATCAGTATTGTAACCACATTATTGTTTACCTTTGACTTCATGCATTTTGTCCAAACTAGAATTGCTACGATCGATGTGTTTGTTACATTATTTATCATGCTTTCCTATTATTTTATGTATTGTTATCTGCAAAAAAGCTTTTATGATACCAAATTGATAAAAACATTTATACCGCTGGGATTGAGTGGTATTGCCATGGGATTTAGTTGGGCATGTAAATGGACTGGAATTTACTCTGCTGCTGGATTGTGCATTCTGTTCTTTGCGCACATGTTCAAACGATATCAGGAATATTGCTACGCTATGATGAATCCGAAAGGATCGACAGAGGGAATTTCTCACCCGTATATCCGTCAGAATTTCCGATCATTGTTTTGGAAGACCATTGGTTTTTGCTGCGTATTCTTTATCGTAGTGCCAGTGATAATTTATCTGCTGTCCTATATTCCATTTGTGGATGGCACCGATCGGTCTTTCCTGGTGAAGGTTATCGAGGCACAAAAGAGCATGTATAGTTATCATAGCGGCTTGGATGCGGAACATGACTATTCCTCTACCTGGTATCAGTGGCCGATTATGTATCGTCCGATGTGGTATTACTCTGGAGCTATTGGAGATCTCAGAGAAGGAATCAGTGCCTTTGGTAATCCGCTAGTCTGGTGGGCAGGGATTCCGGCGGTGGTATACATGCTGTATCTGTTTGCGAAGAAAAAAGATAGGAATGCCGCCTTTTTATTGATAGGTTATCTGTCACAATATGCACCGTGGTTCCTGGTAAGCCGTGTGGTATTTATCTATCATTACTTCCCAAGCGTTCCGTTTGTTACAGTTATGGTGTCCTATTCCATGTATCATCTGGCAGATTGGAAAAAAGAAAATAAGAAACAGGTACAGATAGGGATTTTTGCCTATGTTGCTTTGGCAATTGGTTTGTTTATCCTATTCTATCCAGTGTTGTCAGGCATGGCGATCCATCCAGAGTATGCTAAAAATTATCTGAAATGGTTTAAATCATGGGTATTATTGAATACTTGGTCCTAGAAGGAGTGAGATATGAGTAATAAGATACGGAGTTGTGTGAATCGTTTGCGGGGAGAGAAAGATGGCAGGGAATTGTTGCCGGAATATGTAGAACAGAGTATGCAATTGTATAAAGATTATGCCCGCATTAAAATGATGATGGAGTATTATATCTTTTATGAGGTGGTAACAGAGGGAGTCAATCCTTATATCGAATCGGCACAGGAGACGATACAGTCCTTAAACCACCTGGTGGGCGAAGTGTATGCAGGGGAATGCAGGTTAGAACAGATCAGCCAGTGGAAAGAGAGTCTATTGAATCTTCGTCAGGAAATTATGGACCGGATGCAGGTTTTGACCGGTTATGTGGATCATTTCGTGGTGTATGAATATATTCTGAACCGGATTCAATATCGTTTTGATGAGCAGAAGGCAATGATGGAGGATACAGAATTTGCACAGGAAATTTTGAATGTGGTTTTTTCTTCTCAGGATAATGCAGTGATTCAGGATTATGTACATATGGTGGTGGGACAGCTTCCCATGCGCATGACTCGTAAACATTATTTTGATCTGCTCCGGGAGGGGATTTCGGTCTATAAGGGCAGCTCCTACGGTTCTCTGGAGGGATTTCTGTATATGATCCGCACCAGTGCCATGTTATACCGTGATCCGGGACAGGAGAAATATTTTACGGAATTTGCTACGGTGTTGGAGGAACTGGCACAGGTAGATTATGAAAATCTGGACCAGGCTGCTTATGAAATCTATACAGAAAAGATTCGAATTAATGCTTCAAAATTAAATGATTTATCAGATCTGTATATGCAGGCAGGTCAGTTGGTGAATGATCTCTATATGATTGTCACAGCGGCAGAATACAAGGGAGATACAGAATCGCTGACACAGGCAGATGATGTGGTTCGGGGGATTTATTCCCTGTTTACGGATACTGACAGTCTGGTCTGGGAGCAGGCAGAGGAAGTTCTGGCGACAGACGAGGATAAAATGACCTGGCTGGGAGAACAGCTGACATTCGCAGAGGGAAAGCAGGAAAATTTGTATGAATCCATTGCTATAGCAGAAGCAGCATTAGAGGAAATACGGGTTTCCCAGAAGCAGTCCATTGGAGAGTTAGAGATGGAGTCAGCCTTTCAGTCTCTGCATGAGTTATCTATGCTTAATTCTGACAGTATCTTTGCTCCTTTGCAGGAAGAGACAGAAGAGATCATAGTATCTGCAGAAATGGCAGAGGAGGAGACGGAAAAACTGATCTGCGAGTTAAAGGAATTGTTTGAGGGACGGAGCAGAATGTTCCGCCGTGCAATTATGGCAGTAACAGTGGAGAAGCTGCCTATGCTTTTTACATCAGGGCAGGAAGTGGCAGATTATATTATGAATTCTCTGAATCAATGTGATGATGCGGCAGAGAAATATGCGTCGAAACAATTAATCTGGGATTTGTTACATTGATATATACTATTGCAGAGGGAGGTGAGGTGTGGCTGTGACTACCTG
>CAMWKN010000226.1 GCA_947174825.1 uncultured Clostridium sp. | reverse complement strand
GTAATAGGTGCCGGACCAGCAGGATTGTCAGCCGCTATTTATGCTCAGAGAGCAGGAAAACAGGTGTTGGTTTTAGAAGGAAAAAGTTATGGCGGACAGATTATCAATACCAGTAAAATTGAGAATTATCCTGGCATTCAGGAGGTTTCCGGCTTTCATTTTGCCACAGGTTTGTATGAACAGGCGAAAGCGACAGGAGCAGAGATTTCTTATGAGAAATGTCTAAAGATTGAGAAAGTGGATGGTAGTGTTCTGGAGATGCCTTCTGGAGAAGAAAATGCATCTGGGAAGACAGAAGGAGAAGAGAATCTACCTGGAAAAGAAAAAATGTCCGGGGAAGTAGAAGTTGCAGAAGCGATGGAAAGGGCAGGGAAGAATGCTTTCGTCATATCTTGTAAATCAAAGAAATATATGGCAAAAAGTGTTATTCTGGCAGTAGGAGCAGTGAACCGGAAACTGGGTTTGGAAAGTGAGGAAAAACTGGCGGGGAAAGGTGTTTCCTATTGTGCTACCTGTGATGGTGCCTTTTATAAGGGCAAGAATGTGGCTGTTGTAGGCGGTGGAAATACAGCATTGGAAGATGCGATTTTTCTGTCAAATTATTGCAGCAATGTATTTCTAATTCATCGGCGGGATACCTTCCGGGGAGAAAAGAAATGGGAAATGCTGCTGCGGGAGCGGGACAATGTGCATTTTTATCTGGAACAGACTGTATCAGAATTGGTGGGTGAGGAACGCTTGCAGGGAGTGACATTGCGCCATGTAGCAACTGGGGAGGAAACTTCTCTGGAGGTGGAAGGATTATTTATTGCAGTGGGGCAAAAGCCGGCTACCAGTGATTTTGCTTCTTTACTGGAGACCGATCAGGGCGGTTATGTGACGGCAGGAGAGAATTGCCAGACTAGTATTCCGGGAATTTATGTGGCAGGGGACTGCAGAGTGAAACAGGTGCGCCAATTGACTACAGCAGTTGCGGATGGCAGTGTGGCAGCTTTGGCGGCATGTGCCTATTGCGAGCAGGTCTGATGTTGTATCTATAGGGGGGGACTTATGTGCATTATAGTCTGGGGCTGGGAAAAGGAGAAAAGACCTGGGATAACAGTAGCATGCAATTAAAACTGACGGATCAGGATTCGCTGGATCTGTCCTGTAGGACTTGCAGTTTTTGTCGCTTTATGTTATACTACAAGATGATACTTTATTTGCTTTGATACGGAACAAGATAAACGTAGTGAAATATATTTTTAGGATAAAGATTTTATGTACCTTAGAAATGAAAATCCTGTCAGAGGATTGATTAAAAGAATGCAATTAATTCTTAGAATACGAGGTGGATATGGGGCAAAAACAGTGGCAGCACCTGATGGTGCAATGTCTGGGAATGTTAGTTTTATGCTTGGGGTTATGTGCGGTATTTTCGGGTGGATTTAACAGAGAAGCGGGAACGACACTGGTGAAAGCAGAAGTACATTCTTATGCGGAGGCAGAACGGCAGGATATTCTGGGAACACCGGAACCAGTGATACAACCAGAGGCGGGGGTATCAGAGCAGGCGGTTCGGGATAAGATCCTGGTTCTGGATGCTGGGCATGGCGGTTCAGATGAAGGTGCCTGGGATCAGCATGATAATCCAATAGAGAAAAAACTTAACCTTATCGTGGTCAAGATGCTCAAGGAACGGTTTGAGCAGACACCAGGGATAGAGGTTCATTGTACCAGATTAGAGGATACAAATGTTTCCAAGAAAAAACGAGTAGCGATGGCAAACAAACTGCAGGCAGATGCGCTTGTGAGTATTCATTGTAATGCATCGGAACCGGGGGACAAGGCTTCCCGGGGAGTGGAGACTTTGTACTCCAAGAGAAAAACTGGCAAATCCCAAATTTCCAATCAGGCATTGGCACAGCAGATTCTGGATAGTCTGTCTGCATCTACCGGTCTGAAGAACAGGGGAATTATTCGTCGGGAGGGCTTGTATTTGATGCATCGTTCCAAAGTGCCAACTACGATTGTGGAGATTGGTTATATATCAAATAAATCAGATTTAAAATTCTTGAATTCCAAAAAGGGACGAGAGAAAGTTGTGGACGGAATTTATAATGGTATTATGGCATCATTAGAAGGGGAGAGCAAATGAAAAAGATCATTGTAGCTACCGGTAATGAGGGAAAGATGAAAGAAATCCGGAATATCCTGCAGGGAGAAGATCTTTGTTTCTCTTCACTTCGGGATGAAAATTTACAGGATGTGGAAATTATAGAGAACGGTACTACCTTCGAAGAGAATGCTATTATCAAAGCACGGACGATTTCTGATCTGACCGGACAGATGGTGTTGGCAGATGATTCCGGTTTGGAGGTTGATTATCTGGATAAGGCACCGGGGATTTATTCGGCACGTTACATGGGAGAGGATACTCCATATACCGTTAAAAACAACCATATAATTAAGCAGTTGGATGGCGTGGAAGGGGAGGCACGCAGTGCCCGCTTTGTCTGTGCCATTGCCTGTGCATTTCCAGATGGCAGGAATATTACTGTCCGTGGTGTGATTGAAGGACAGATTGGTTATGAGGAAAAGGGAGAGAATGGCTTTGGCTATGATCCCATTTTTTATGTTCCGGAGTTTGGCTGTACTACGGCAGAATTGCCACCGGAGGAGAAGAATAGAGTCAGCCACAGAGGCAAGGCGTTGAAGGCAATGTATGAGGAATTAAAAAAAGAAAAGGTGTTAGCATGAGTCAGAAAATCCTGATCGTGAGTGATTCTCATGGAAGAAACACGAATTTGCAGAAGGCAATTCAGAATATGGGATCGTATCTGGATATGATGATACATCTGGGCGATAGCCAGGATTATCCGGATCAGATCACAGGAATGGTAAACTGTCCGGTGGAAATGGTCCGGGGCAATTGTGATGGATTGTCCAAACTGCCAGGAACGAAACTGGTAGACATTGGGAACCATAAAGCATTGATTACTCATGGGCATTTGTATGGTGGCAGCATGGGGATTCCTCAGATGAAAGCCATGGCGCAGGAAAATGGAGCGGATATTGTGATGTTTGGACATACCCACATTCCTTTGCTGGAGCAGGAGGACGGCATGACGGTGTTGAATCCCGGTAGTATCAGCCAGCCCAGACAGGACGGGAGAAGACCTACCTACATGGTTATGACAATTGAGGATGATGGAAGGACGGAATATGCAACCATCTACCTATAATTATCTACAATAAAACAGACCTTGACATTTTTATGAACGATCAAGGTCTGTTTTATTGCACAGTCAGCAAAGGAAGATGTCACTTTGTTCTTGTTATTTAATAATCATATAAATCGTTATGTTTATGTGTTTCCCGGGAGGTGTAAATCAGTTCCGGGTTGGATACGCTGACTCTGGTTCCCGGGGCAATGGATTCCGTTATAAATGCACTACCACCGATAATGGAGCCCTTACCAATTATGGTTTCTCCTCCTAATATGGATGCGTTGGAATAGATGGTCACATTATCTTCAATGGTAGGATGGCGTTTCACATCCCGCAATAACTGTCCGCTACGGGTAGAAAGAGCGCCCAGAGTCACGCCCTGATAAATTTTCACATTGTTGCCAATAATGGTGGTTTCTCCGATAACGATACCAGTACCATGGTCGATAAAGAAGTACTCGCCAATAGTTGCTCCAGGGTTGATATCAATACCGGTATGCCCATGGGCATATTCTGACATGATACGTGGAATGAATGGCACCTCCATCAGATATAATTCATGCGCCAGGCGGTAGACAAAGATGGCAAATAATCCCGGATAACAAAATATAATCTCTTCCTTGGTTTTGGCAGCAGGATCGCCGTCAAAGGCTGCCTGCACATCCTTAATCAGCATTTTCTGGATCTGGCTGAAGGAAGAAAAGAAACGGGTGCAGATATCTTCGGCACGCTCATCAATGACTTCGGTAGAAGCACAGTTGCCGCCACAGTCTTTCATGCTATGTTTGAGGGCGAAACGAATTTGTTCCGTCAGGCTTTCATATAATTTAATAATATTGTGACCTAAAAAGTATTCCGGAATCGTGTGTCCTAACTGTTCCTTATCGAAATAGCCTGGAAACATCAACTGCCGTAGTCCCATAATAATATGGATAATAGCATCTCGATTTGGCATCTGGTGATCTTCTTCTAAATAAAACAGGTCTTCATGTGTATAGTTTTCAGAGATGGCATTAATGATCTCTGATAGTTTGGATTCTGAAAACATGGTACATCCTTTCTATATTTGTTGAGATATGTATATGATTATTTTACAACGGAATGACTCTACTTGCAAATATTTTGCTATAATGCTGTTTAAAAGTAAAAAATATATTATACAGAAATGCTGTGTATTGCAGTAATTTGACAAAAGTTCAAAATTGGACTATAATAATTCAAAAGTGAACAGTTCACTTTTCTACTTATTATGATACAGGGTGTCTGGTTGACTTTATGATATGGTTGAGCCGGGGAGAAAACAATGGA
>CAMWKN010000225.1 GCA_947174825.1 uncultured Clostridium sp. | reverse complement strand
ATATATTTGATCCACACTGATACCATTGTCAAAATAAAAAATATTCTGTGTAGAAGTCAGATAAGACCATTCGTCATTACCGGATTTGCGATATATCATATATTCACTTGCACCATCCGATGCCATCCATTGCAACATAGCACCAGAATTGTCATGCTTTACCGTCAAGCCAGTCAAATCAGCCGGATGTGGTACTGGTGTGGCAGTTGGCTCTACCATTCCAGGATCCGGTGACTCAGAAGGAACCGGCTCAGAAGTATTTTCTGGCGTATCCGTAACATTTATATTATCATTGCCAACATCATTAACACTATAGTTTTCCGCCGCCTCATTAGCTGAAACTTGACAATGGGTCTGGAAATTGCCTACTTGACCCAAAATCAAGAAAGTAGTAAATATCAAAAAGTACCCTATTATTTTTTTCTGTTTTATCATGGTCTGTATTATTCTCCCTTTATAATATACGCTCCCTATATATGCTCTCTGCACCTGCTAATCCCCGCCTGGGGTATCTCCCTCGATGTCCGGATATCCAAAATACTTTCCGTCTCAGTCAAAGCATTCTGATACCACATTACCGCCTCTGCCAGATCACCCTGCTCTTCAAAATATGCTCCTAGTTCACAGCATAATTCTGCACTGGGCTCTGTCACAGCATCCCGCATGGCATACGCCAGAAAATGTGAAATATCACCATTTAGTCGGTATCCTCTGGTCAAGATACAAATCGCCTCCCGCAATTCATCTTGAGATCGGTCTGGCTGATTCAATGTATCCAAGAACACGGACTCTGCCTGCTGGAACTCTTCTGCTGTACCAGAGTGAAATAATTCCATGGCATACATATGGTGTAATTTGCTCGACAAACGTATGCCCCTGCTATGTATATCCCATAAAGCGGACAGGTCTCTATGTGTATGGGCAGAAACGGGACGATGCTGAATCTCAATATCACTATCAAAAACCACGGGATCTAAACGCAAGGTCTCGTGAATCGGATCAATCCAGACAAATTCCCGCTGTCTGCGGTATAATTTGGGTCTATACTCTTTCTCGAAATTATAGAGTGGATTATATTCTGCCGGAGTGCAATATAGCATCTGCACGATCTCAATCTCCGGCAACAGAACACTCTTTAATTCCTGTAATTTGCGCTGATCCTCCGCTTCCAGGTATTCATCCGCATCTGCGGTATAAATATACTCTTTCGTTGCTTTGGATGCCGCAAAATTCCTGGCATCTGCAAAACTTCCTGTCCAGGCAAAATCATAAATCTGGTCTGTATATCTGCCTGCAATTTCTTTTGTCCGGTCAGTAGAACCTGTATCAACAATAATAATCTCATCCATACAGGATATCAAACTATCAAGACAGCGACATAAAACCTTTTCCTCGTTTTTGACAATCATACATAGGCTAAATGTTACCATCTTTTTGTCCTCCTGCCACTATCAACCGTGATTTCTCGCAATCTTGCAAGCATTTCCAAGCCTTACTCTGTTCCCTCGTTTGGTGACGGATCATCCGAAACCGGATCTGAATTACCACCTTCTCCCTCTCCGCCGCCAGAACCCTCTCCGGTTCCGCCACCGGTATCTTTATCAGCCGGTGGATCTGTTGCCGGCGGATCTGTCGGATCCGGCTCTGGAGGCACGGTTGCTTTTGGCTTCTCCGTTACCTTCGGTGCCTTAGTTGGCTTATCGTCATCTTCCTTTTCATCACCCAAAATCTTGTCAACATCCGGATCAAGCGTCGTATCCGGTGTTGTTTTTGGAGTATCATCATCATGATAAGAGGAATCTTTCTCCTCATCTTCATACGGAGATGGAAAATCCATATATTCCAAGCCCTCATGGATCTGATTCATAAAAGGCTCCCAGATTCGTAAAGGATATGTGTTACCATACAGATCATCCAATGTTTTCGGCGAATCATATCCTACCCATACTGCTGTTGTATAATAGGGAGTAAATCCACAGAACCAGCCATCTTTTTTGTCACTGGTAGTACCTGTTTTTCCCGCACATGCCATGTTATTTAACTGATGTCCCGCACCCGTACCACGCACCAATACTCCAGTCAGAATATCCGTCATTTCACGGGCTGCTTTTTTCTCATAAACTTGCTTCTCCACCCGCTTTGATCCCGTATTCTTCAAAATCACATTGCCCTCGGAATCCGTAATTTTTTTGATACAGGTTGGTGTCCGGAAAATACCATCATTGGCAATCGTTGCATAAGCTGATGCCATTTCAACAGTAGTCGCACCATTGGTAAGACCACCCAGAGAAGATGCCAGATAATAGTCATCATCTACAATATTCGCAAAATTCATTTTTAGCACATAGGATAAACCTACTTTCGGCGACAATTCATCATACAAGCGCCATGCCACCACATTTTTGGACTTTTCCACTGCACGACGCAATGGAATTTTCCCTAAATAGGTATTGTCTGAGTTATGCGGTCCATCCTTAAAATAGGTGTCATCCACAATGGAATCCGGTGTATAATCTCTCTCCAAACTAGGCGTATATACCACCAAAGGCTTAAAACAACTTCCCGGTTGGCGATAACTCTGATATGCCCGATTCAAGGTGTATTTTGTGGACGACTTCTGTCCCCTGCCTCCCACTACTGCTACTACAAATCCGGTTTTATTGTCAATACAAGTGGCTGCGCCCTGTAATTTGTAGATTCCCTCGTCTGTTTTTTCCTTAAACCCAGAAAGTGTCTCATTAATCTGCTTCTGCAATTTACTCTGTTTCGACTTACTTAAGGAAGTATAAATCCGATATCCACCATTATACAAATTATCCTTGCATTCCTGATACAGATCATCATATTCCTTTTCGTATTTCTTTTGATCTGTCGAATCCTTGAACTCATAACGGAACTCAAATCCATGGTGCTCCATCAATGCTTTTACCGCACAGCTTACCGCATAAGTAGTCATATAATCCTGCGTTTTGATAGACTCTGCCGGTTTCAGAACAATTTCCTCAGATACGGCTGTACTATATTCCGTTTCCGATATCTTATTTTCAGAAAGCATCTGCTCCAGAATACGTCCCCGCCGTTCAATCATATGGGTAAATCCCTCTTCATCCAAAGGGTTGTAATAATTTGGACGGTTTGGCGTCGTACACAGAAAAGCGATTTCTGATAAATCCAGTTCCGTAACAGATTTACTGAAATAAGCTCTGCTAGCTGCCTCAATACCATACTTTCCATTTTGAAAATAAATATTATTGATGTAAAATTCTAAAATCTGATCCTTGGTATACTTTTTTTCCAATTCCATTGCATAGAACATTTCCCGGATCTTACGTTCATAAGTCTGATCGTCATAAAGGAAAGTTTTTTTGGCTAGCTGCTGGGTAATGGTACTACCTCCACGGGTAATTTCTTTACTTCCCTTTAAACGGCTCTCCACCAATAAAGCTGCCGCCTTCATTGTGGACAAGAAATTAACGCCATCATGTCCATAGAAATCCCTATCCTCTGTCACAATAAAACAGTCCTTAACATATTGTGGAATTTCATCAAAAGTCAAATAGTAGGAATCTCTCTCCTGCACTAACTTCGCAATCGGTTTCTTATTGGATGCATAGACAAAACTGGTTTCTGATGACCGAAAGGTATCCGTTGTAGAAGCCTTGACAGCCTCCTTTGCCTCCGCCTTCCATTTAATCAAGTCATCACCAAATTTCACATAAAAGACAAGCATACCTGCCAATACAAGCAGTAAAAAGAACAACAGCGATATTTTCATCGCCAGCCGCAATTTTGGATGCTTCTTATGCGATTTTTTCTGTCCCTTATTCCGGTTAAAACGCTCCAAGGTCTTCTCTTTGCTATTCTTACTCATATTAATACTCTCCTATGCCGTTTCATACGGCTACATACTGATATACAGCCCTCCAGCCATGATATGAAAAAGTACTACTCTTCCTTTATCGGAACTTATCATATCATATTTTATATGAAAATGCATCTTTTCCCATCAAGAATTCAGAAAAAAGTAAGATTATTTGCCATGATTATTATGTGTCAAAATCTTTGCCTGTATAACATTCATAATATTGGAAATGCTAACAATACAAACTAAAATAGATCGCTTTTTCTATTATATTATGGGCATCACAGGCTGTGTCAAAATTCATACTTCGATACACTGCCAAAAAATACATATTGCCCACAAAGGGAGGATACCATGAATACAAGAAAATTACACGAATCGAAACGCTGGGTATTATTAGAACAGCTGCCATATCAATATTCCAAACGCTTATTACTGATCCTGTTTTTATATGCCCTGGCATTTACTCTGTTATTAGTGGGCTTGCGCATGTTCTGCCATAATCTGCAAACCATGCCGGAACAAAAGCAGCATGTGACTACAAAAAATCAAAATAAAAATAAATTAAATATAGGAAATTTATAAAACACTCAAAATATGGAAAAAACTATTGAAATACCCACTATGGAACAGACAGGAGAATCCGACCTTCCTATGAACCCAGATAAA
>CAMWKN010000224.1 GCA_947174825.1 uncultured Clostridium sp. | reverse complement strand
ACCGAGATCTACACAATGCTATTCGTCGGCAGTTTCTGATGTGTATAAGTGATTGGGATGGATGTACTTATGGTGGGGGTGGGGGCAGGAACCTATGCTACCCAGTGCAAGCATTATTTTGATAATGTCAATGTGGAAGGGGTGGAGATTGACGGCAAAATCAAAGAACTGGCTAATACTTATTTTGAAATGCCGCAGGATGTGAAAGTAACTACCTATGATGGCAGGGCATTTCTGGAGGTCAGCGATCAGAAATATGATGTAATTTTTGTGGACGCCTACCAGGATATTACCATTCCCTTTCAGATGTCTTCGGTGGAATTCTTTACTCTGGTGCGGGATCATTTGTCTGAGGATGGGGTAATGGTGGTAAATTTGAATATGTGGGAGGAGACAGAGGGGGATATCAATGCCCACCTGATGGATACCATTGCACAGGTCTTCCCACATATTGATACAGTAGATGTGGCACATACAACGAATAAGGAGTTGTTTGCTTCTCAGTCAGATCAGCTTCCACAGAGGTTACAGGCATCTATTCCTTCGATTGAGGATAGGGAGTTGCGGTTTTTGATGCGTCGGGTATCGGTATCTCTACAGACTTATGAAGCCGGGAATTATATTATGACGGATGATAAAGCCCCGGTGGAACTGCTGGGGATGCGGGTAATTGATCATTTGATTCGTGATGAAGTCCGCTATTATAAAGAAATTTATCAAAAAGAGGGATTGGACGGTATTCTTCGGGTGTTTGAATAACGAATGAAAAGGAGTAGAAAGATGACAAACATTATTGAAATGAAGAACATTCATAAGTTTTATAAAAATGGAACGGAATCTCTGGAAGCCTTGAAGGGAGTTTCTTTTGCGCTAAAGCAGGGAGAAATACTTGCCATTATGGGAAGCAGCGGCTCAGGTAAGAGCACGCTGCTTCATATTATAGGAGCCATGGATACAGCCGATGAAGGGGAAATCTATTTAAATGAAACATTGGAAGAAAATTATGGAGTGGAGCCTGATGCAACCAAGATTCGTTATGAGAATATTGGCTTTATCTTTCAGGATTTTAAACTGATACAGGATTTTACGGTAGAGGAAAATGTGTCCTTGCCTTTACTATTAGCAGGTGAAAAGAGTAAAGAAATCAGAAGGCGTACGAAAGAAATACTTGGGCTGGTTGGTCTGGAAGATAAGGGAAGAAATCCGGTTACCAAACTTTCCGGTGGTCAGAGGCAGAGAGTTGCCATTGCAAGAGCTTTGATTAACCATCCAAAGATTTTGTTGGCTGATGAGCCGACTGGAAATTTGGATTGTAATACCGCTTATGAGCTTATGCAGATATTTCTTGATTTGAAAGAAAAAGAGGGACAAAGCATCATTTTAGTTACCCATGATCCAACCATTGCAAGTTATGCAGATCGAATTTTGTTTTTACAGGATGGTCGCATTTATGGTGAATATGAGAAACAGGCTGGCAAGGGGAATGTAGATGAGATCCTTGCCAAATTCAGAGAGTCGCAGAAGGTAGCTGACATGGAGAAAGGGCAGGAAAATGATTAGAATATGGCTTATCGGAAATTGCAAGGCAATTTTCGATAAAAGGCACATGCTTTTGTGCCGTCAATCTGATTCTAGGAAACTGGTTTTGCTTCCTAGAATATGCAGAATGGGAAGTAATAAAACGAATCAGTTTGGATAAGGAAGGGGAAATATATGAAAAGACTTACTCAAATGGGAATTGTTTTTATGAAAAACAGCAAAATGCTTACATTCTCTGCCTTTCTAAGCATTTTTGTGGCATGTTTTCTCAGCATCAGTATGTTTCAATTATCCTCCAATGTGAAAGCATCAATGGAAGCAAGCCTGGCTGCCAAAAAAGGTAAGTTTGATATACAGATAATGAAGAGGGATGGTACATATTTTAATGAAGAGGAAATTGAGTTTTTAGAGCAGGAGAAAACGGTCAAAGGGACCAGCGGAGGTTACCAGACGGATGAACTTTTAGATACCTATATGGTTGGTGTAATAGACGATGATATTAATAAGAGTCTGTACAAATACAAAAAGAATGTAAAGGAAAAGCAGATTATCATTAATGATTCTTTGGGACGTCGGGAAAACAAGACGGTGGGAGACGTTTTTGAGGTAGCTGGAAAGAATTTTCAAATTATAGAAGTGATAGAGACAGACTCTAGGTCTGACTATAAGATGCCTATGGCTATTATGGAGTTATCACAGATTCATCAGTTACTTGGACATACCGATACCGAGCAGATTAATTATATGCTGCTGCAATGCCACGATTTTGCTTATGATGCCGCTGCCCTGGAACATGGTGATGGATTGGTCGATCGTATTGAACAACAGTATCCGGGATTTTGGGTGTTAGATCAGAGAGTCGGGGATGACTATCAGACTGTGCAAAATAATATCATAATGATATTCAGAGTATTTTTTGTGGTGGTAATGATCGTCAGTGGTTTGTTTGTAGTAAATATTTTCATGGAATATATGCGAAAATACAGAAAAGATATGGCTATTATTCGCACTGTGGGTGGAAAGCAGAAACAGGTTCGGGCTATCTTTTGTTCCATGTCGGCTATCATCAGTGCAGGAGGTTGTCTGGCAGGGGCACTGTTTAGTGCATTGGTTTCCGGTGTTACTTTAAACTGGTTTAATGATAAGCTACAGTTATTTGACGGTAGTGCCAGCTTAAATTGGAAGGTGCTATGCCAGATTACCATAATTATATTTGTGTTATTTAATTTCTTTGTATATGTGGTCTTTTACTTTGGTCAAACGGTATTACCGATACAAGTATTTCAGAAAACTTCTTCCGAACTGCGGAGAAACAAGAAAGCATATCGTCTTCTGATATTGAGAAAGATGATTGGAAAATCAGGCTATTTAGGCATTAAATTAATGGCGCCAAAATTTCGGCAGAATTTCATGATCATCTTTATTGTTGCACTAATTACAGCACTATCCTATACCGGACAGGCATCCCTAAAGTTATTGATGGCGAATGATAGTTGGTATCACTATAATTTGGTGGGTGGAAAAACGGCAATGGGCGAAATTTGGGCCGAAAAAACTATGTCCTTGTCTTATGTTCATGGATTATATGACCGTTTTCAACCTGTGATGGGAAGTGGATATATGATTTATGGCGATTTTAGTATCAATTCAAGTGACCAAAATAATGTGGTTTTAAATTCTTTCAGTGTATCAGATTTGGAAACATTACCGCTATTTCCATCTGTCAAAATATGGAAACAGTATGAAACCGTACCGAAAGCAAAGCGGATAGTGATGGAGAAAACGGCAGCAAATGAAAAAGGCTGTAAGCTGGGGGATACCGTCACTCTAGAATCCGATTATTTAGGCGGTCAAAAAGATTTCATACTTGTGGAGATTATAAATGCAGATAATCTTACACATGATATGTATAATATCGTAGTAGATTGGAATAATCTGTGTGAGAAGGACTTCTCTGATGAAAATATGTGTGGTATTTACTTGGGATTGTGGTTAGATGGAAATAAAGAGTTGATACGGGAGAAATTTCAGCGGTTACAGTTGGAACCGGGAATTAATTTTGAAGGAAGTATTTATGATGATATCATGGAAGAATCAGATCATATAAGATATCAATGGACAACGACCCTGCATATCGTACTTGCAATGCTTATGCTCGTTTCTGGAATTGGATTGCTTAATTCGGCAAAGGGAATGTTGCTGGCAAGAAAAAAGGAATATCAAGTTCTTCGTATGCTGGGAGCAACGGAAGGAAGCGTTCGCAGAATTTGCTGGATGCAGGTCTGGAGCTATATGCTTTCCGGAGTGGTTCTGGGTGCCGTTCTTGGAGTTGTAGTTGTGACTAATCTTTGGGAGGCGCAAGTGATTACGAATACACCAATTACAATTGATTGGCAGTACATAGCAGGAATTGTGATATATCTTTTTGGCTTATCTTTATTGCTTCATCCAAGCATCAAAAAAATGAGATAATATAAAATCCAGATTGTCTTTTGGCAATCTGGATTTTTTCCTTATCAGGACTTGTAATCATGAAGAAAACGATATAAAATAAAAATGGTCTGCTTAAATTCAGTATTTTCAAGGGTTGGTGGCAAATTCTATAATAGTCTATAGTAATTATTGAATATCCTCGAATGGGAGGAGTAACCATTTTGGTTTAACGAAATCATTTATTTTACAGTTAGGTTAACAACAGAATGGAGGTATTATGGCAAATCCATATTTACCGTCTTGGGAGTATGTTCCGGACGGAGAACCAAGGGTGTTTGGCGACAGGGTATATGTATATGGATCCCATGACAGAGTTGATTCGGAGTCTTTCTGCGATCACAAGTTAAAAGTCTGGTCTGCATCGGTGGATCATCTGGATGAATGGATCTGTCATGGGGATGTTTTTCACAGCGAAAGTGACAGAGATCATCCATCCGATGTGGACTGGACGGATGCGTATCTCTATGCACCAGATGTAGTAGAAAAAGATGGCAAGTATTATCT
>CAMWKN010000223.1 GCA_947174825.1 uncultured Clostridium sp. | reverse complement strand
GTCTCGGACACAGAGCCAATCTGATTTAATTTAATCAAAATCGAATTGGCACAATCGTTTTCGATCCCCTTGCTTAGCCGCTCCGTATTAGTCACAAAGAGATCGTCACCCACCAGCTGCACCCGGTTTCCCAAGGTGGCGGTCATTTTCTGCCAACCCTCCCAATCTTCTTCATCCAGAGGATCTTCAATGGAAATAATCGGATAACGGTCAACCAGATCTTTCCAATGTGCAATTAATTCCTCAGAAGTATATACCGTTCCTGCCTTTGGCAGACGATATTCACCCGGTTTGCCACCTTTCCACTCACTGGCTGCTGCATCAATGGCAATCCGAAAATCCCGTCCTGCCTCGTATCCTGCCTGGGTAATCGCCTCCAGGATATACTGTATCGCCTCCTCATCTCCCGATAAATCCGGCGCAAATCCACCTTCATCCCCCACGGAGGTTGCCAGCCCCTTTGCTTTCAGCAATGCTGCCAAAGAATGAAAGACTTCGGCACACCAGCGCAAGGCTTCCCGGAAATTTTCAGCTCCCACCGGCATAATCATAAATTCCTGCACGTCCACAGTATTGGCGGCATGGGCTCCACCATTAAGAATATTCATCATTGGCACAGGCATCCTGGCACCAGATACCCCTCCCAGAAAACGATATAACGGTTCTTTCTTTGACATAGCTGCTGCCCTGGCTGTTGCAATTGACACAGCCAGTATGGCATTGGCACCCAGCCTGGATTTATCATTGGTGGTGTCCGCTGCAATCATTGCATGATCTACCGCATAAGTATCCGCTGCATTCATTCCCTGCAATACTTTGGCAATCACGTTATTAATATTGTCTACTGCTTCCATGACACCTTTTCCATAATATCGTGCTGGATCCTTGTCCCGCAGTTCCAATGCCTCATAGACACCTGTCGATGCACCACTGGGGGCCGCCCCCCTTCCAACAGTACCGTCTGCCAGTGTCACTTCCGCTTCCACCGTAGGATTCCCTCTGGAATCCAGTATCTCACGTCCTTTTACCTTCTCAATCTGTAGTGCTTGCTTATTATCCTTCATGTCGCCCTCCTAATACATAGAAATACTACAGTTACACTCTAATCATAGAGTAGTCTTACCGATATTTTGGCATCTATACATTATGAAAACGATTTTCCAGATAACAGGACACGCTTTATCAATGGAAAAAATAAAGAATTCTGCAGGCAAAACTGCCGGATACAAAACCACTGTATCCGGCAGAATAAAAGCTAAAAAATATAGAATTTATACGTTCTTTAATGATTCTAACTGCTCCTTAATCTTATTAAAGGATCCCACAATGGAGTCCACTGATACCGAAATCTCCTCCGTAGATGCAGCCAGATTCTGCGTCTTGCCAGTAACACCATCTACAATATCCTGCAATTTCTGGGAATTATCCAGGATCTGCTGAATAGATGCCAAGATTCTTTCCTGGCTGGCATTACTTCGATTGGCTGTCTCTCTGGACTCTCCCGCCAAACTGTTAATTTCATCCGCCACCACAGCAAACCCACGTCCAAACTCTCCAGCACGAGCCGCCTCAATACTGGCATTTAACGCCAGCATATTGGTCTGAGATGCAATCTCCACCACTTCCGCATTATTTTGTGACAGTTCACTGACCAAACCGTAAATCTCGTTCATGGATTCTGCCAGATCCGCATAGAATACAGACACATTGGTCACATCCTGGGAAATCTCCTGGGTTTGTTCTGCGTTGGTATCGTTGCTGTTCGCCATTTCATCCATAGAGCGATACAGGGATTCAAACTGCCGGTTAATTTCTGCAATAACCGAAGTGATTTTTTCCTGCTGACGTTCAATGACTGCCTTCTCCTCTTCAATCTCATTAGCCAGAACAACTGCACGTTCTTTCTCTTCTTCGATTTCTTTCTTTACAAAATAAATACAGTTGTCCTTGTGGTTAAATCCATTGTAAATAGCAGTGGCCATCTGACGACAGGTATCATATCCACAGCAGGAGCAATTGATTGCTTTCTCCTCCGGAGTAAGCTTTTTCATCTCCCGGAAAATCTCTTCCCGTTCCGCATCTGTTGGCTCATTATATCTACATTCTGCAGAACGATCTGTATATTTGCGGATATAATCATCCAAGTTCAAATCCTTAAACTGTTTATTCAACTGCTTCAAACGCTGCGCCGGTGTCAGCTTCACAGACCATGCACTGTGTTTTCCGGACTTCTTGGATTCCTCGCGGATTTTCAACAGAGCACAGAGCGGATCATCCGACTCCCCTTTCTCCGGCTCACAACCAGTACCATAGATACAACCAGATCCACAGTTCAGTGCATCAATAAACAGATATGGTGTCTGCTCCTTTGCAATCTTGTCCTTATTCCTCTGTAAATATTGATACATGTGCTTCTCGCCTTCGATCTGGCGAATAAACACACTCTCACCCAGGAACCAGTATACATTTTCCTTTAATCCACCTGGCATTGGATAGATAGAACCCAGACCATATTCAATCTCATCAGAGCGCAGCTCTCCATAAACATTATGTTCCCTAACGTAATCCATCAAATGGTCAAAGGTTACATTATAAGAAACATAACCCTGTGTATTCGGATCATCAATCTCCATCTTTTTCGCAATGCAAGGACTGATGAAAGCCAGCTTATCTGTGATACCCATCTGTTTTCTGGTATAGATAGCACCACACATCAATGGACTATGTACCGGGAAAAGTTTCGGTAAAAGCTCTGGTAAATTCCGCTCAATGTATCCCACCACGGCAGGACACGGTTGAGAAATCCCACCCAAATAATTATATTTCTGGATATAATTCAGATAACCCCATGTAGTGATATCTGCACCAAAAGAAATACTGATGATATGATTCACGCCTGCAGCCTTTAAGCCACCCAGGACTTTCTCATACTCTGCAGGATAATTCGCCTTGAATGCCGGCGCCAGCAGAATGGAAATCTTCTCTCCCCGCTGCAGGTCTTCAAAGAACCGTTCCGTATCATCTTGAAATTCTCTTGCCCCATGTTCGCAGACATCAAAACAAGCTCCGCAAGCCACACATTTCGATCCGTCTACCTCAATTCGATTTTTCCCATCCACTTCATGGGAGATGCAGGCTCCTACACAACTACAAACTCCAATACATTTGTTGCAACCAATACACTTGTCATTGGTATAAACCAATGATGACACCCTATTTGCCATATGCAACTTCCTCCTCCGCAATTTTAGTTTTATCAAATGACACAAAAGTACCCCAAAATATCATTAGTATCATTATAACAATTATTTGCCAGTTTCGCAATCAAAAAACATATGCTATACTATTCACATTCTAAATCATTTTTCGATTACACCATAGAAAGGAAACTATTATGCGAAATTTCTTAAATTATATTCATAACAACTTGCAAAAAACCATCCTTGCCATATCCGGATCTATCTTACTGATCCTAGTATGCGCATTTTCCCTGTCCCGGATGATCAGCATACCTGCTTCTACCCAGGCAGCTACTGAAATACCTGTCAACCAGAAAAACTCTGCTGGCACGGCTTCCAAGTCTGCCAACCAGAAAAACAAAACAGGAAAAAAAATACCAATAAATGGAGAAATGCGTGGAGTGTGGATTGCCTTTTTTGAATATAATCAGAAGGGGTATACGGAGGCACAATGGAAAGCCTATGTGGATAAAACTATGAACGACTGCAAAGCAAAAGGCTTTAACAGTGTATTCATGCACGTTCGTGCATTTTCAGATGCGATGTATCCTTCCAAATATTACCCATGGTCCCGTTTTGCCTCTGGAAAAATCGGCAAAAATCCAGGATTCGATCCTCTTGCCTATGCCGTTTCCTCTGCCCATAAACACGGGCTGGCATTTCATGCCTGGATCAATCCTTACCGGATCACCAAGGATACCACCAAAACTTCTGCCCTTGCCAAAGGTTCCACCATCTACAAATGGGCAAAGTCCCAACGCTCTTCCAAGCGCCGTAATGTTTTAAAATACGAGGGGCAACTCTATCTGAATCCAGCCTCTAAAGAAGTGCAAAAATTGGTAACAAATGGCGTGGCTGAAATTGTCCAAAATTACAACGTAGACGGTATTCACTTTGACGATTATTTCTACCCAAATCTGGGAACCCAGTACCGTAAAAACTTTGACGCCAAAGAATACAAGGCATATGTAAAACGCTGTAAAAAGAATGGAACCTCAGCCATCTCCATTGTAAGCTGGCGCAGAAATAACGTATCCAAATTATTGAAGTCTATCCATGCCAAAGTGAAAAAAATCGACAAAAACTGCGTCTTTGGTATCAGCCCTGCTGGCAATCTGGATAATCTGTACGCCAAAAATAATTATTATGCCGATGTCAAAAAATGGATGAAATCCGACCAATACATTGACTATATCTGTCCGCAGATCTATTGGTCTTTCAAACAGAGCGAATGCCCTTACAAGGAAACCACCGACGAATGGTGTGCTATCCCACGAAATGACAAAGTCAAAATGTATATC
>CAMWKN010000222.1 GCA_947174825.1 uncultured Clostridium sp. | reverse complement strand
GCAGTCAGGAGATTGCGGAAAATATGCAGCAGGAATTGGAAAAGCGTGTGGCAGATGCCGGGATCGTGGTGGAGGAAGTGCGGATTACCCATTTGGCTTATGCGGAAGAAATTGCAGCCGCAATGTTGCAGAGACAGCAGGCAACTGCCATTATCGCGGCCCGTAAGAAGATTGTGGAGGGGGCAGTCGGTATGGTGGATATGGCGATTGAGCAGTTGGGAGAAAAGGAAGTAGTGGTTTTGGATGAAGAACGAAAGGCAGCTATGGTAAGCAATCTTTTGGTGGTATTGTGCGGACATCAGGAGGCACAGCCGATTGTGAATAGTGGAAGTATTTATTGATAGAAAGGTCTGCTTATGGTCGAGAAAGAGCTAAAACAACGGGAATTGGAATTAGAAGAGCGGATGAAACGTCTGGAGGAACTGGAACAGGCGGTAAAGAAGCGGGAAAAGGTTTTGAAGGAAAAGGAGAAGTCCAAGAAACAGGTGCTTCTCCGCCTGTCTCCCTCTCTTTGGGAGGAATTGGCAAAATGGGCGGAGGATGATTTTCGCTCCATTAATGGTCAGATAGAATATCTGCTCTCCGATGCGGTGCAGAAACGCAGAAAGAGTTAAAATAGTTTGCAGAGTAAACAATAGTTGCAAAGCAACTATTACACACTGGAAAAATGCAGAAGTAGCATTTTCGTTGTTTGTGCCGACTGTGGCGACATCAAAGAAAGCGAGACAGATTTCATAAAATAGTATGAAACAAATTGAAATACCCTGGGAGAATACTTCCAGGGTATTTTTTTCCTTTTAAAATATCAGAAAAAAGTGAGGTATTCTAGTACGGGCTATGCTAAACTATTTGGTAGCAAGTCAAATACCCCGCAGCAAGCTACGGGGCATTTGACTCCGCGGGCGCGCTCAGATGTGCAAATTCATTTGCACTCTTCACTCTGTTGCGGTCGGCACATAACAGATGTCCACTGGACATCTTGTGCCCTCACTTTGCCTTTGCGAGAATAAATTGGAGCAAATACCTTTTGATCTCAAGGGATGCCACACATTGCTGCCTGTTTTTGGACTGGCATCATTAGGAAGGATTTGCACAGGGACATTTAATGGAGGAAGCGTATGAAAAGTGCAGTTTGTCAGGAAGTGACTAAGCAGTTGGTAAAGCGTTTTTTGATGCAGATATTTTTATATGCAATATTTGTATTGTTGGTATCTGCGGTGGGTTATGTGGTGTGTGACAGCCGTATCTGGTATGACACCGATCCTTGGTATCCGGTACTGCATGTATTGCACCGGCACTGGACCAGTGCATTTTTCTTTACGCTGCTTTTTGGTTGTGTGGTTATTAGCTGTATTCATTTTTATCAGATTGCCAGAATGATGGAGCAGGTGGTGCAGGCGGTGGATGATATGTCTGTGGGTCGGGTTAATTCTGTGGTGTTGCCGGTAACGCTGCATGAAGTGGAGAAAAAAATGAATCAGATCATGAATCAGGTACGGCAAAGTGAATTTTATGCCAAGGAGGCGGAACAACGGAAAAATGAAATGATCATCTATATGGCACATGATTTAAAGACGCCTTTGACTTCTGTGATTGGTTATCTGACTTTGCTAAAAGATGAAACAGAAATTCCCGAGCATTTGCGTCAGAGATATTTGGATGTGGCTTGGAATAAGGCGGGACGTTTGGAGGAATTAGTCAATGAATTCTTTGAAGTGACACGATTGAATTTTTCCCATATGATCTTAGAATATTCTACGGTTAATATGTCCATGATGCTGGAACAGATTTTGTATGAATTTAAACCTTTGTTTCAGCAAAAAGGATTGGAGTATTGCCTTGAGGGAGAGACGGATTTGATGGTATCCTGCGATATTGAAAAGATGGAGCGGGTTTTTGATAATCTAATTAAAAATGCCATTAATTATAGTTATGAAAATTCTGAGATCAGGATTTCTCTGAAAGCGCATGGAGAGAACGGGATGGAAATGACAATGAAAAACCATGGGAAAACCATTCCAAAGGAAAAGCTGGAGATTTTATTTGAGCAATTCTTTCGTCTTGACTCTTCCAGAGATTCCAAGACAGGAGGGACGGGGCTGGGCTTGGCGATTGCCAAGCAGATTATGGAGCTGCATCATGGCAGTATCCGTTGTGACAGCGAGAATGAGACGATTACTTTTTTGTTGGTGTTGTAGCCCAAAGGCCATGTCTTGACCGTGTCTGATAATAAAAAAAGTATCAATATTTGAAACTTTTTGGATATGATACGACACATATATTATGTAGAAGGGAGCTGAGACAGATTGGCCAATCAGAATCAGGATGTTTTTTTTAATGAATTATACGACGCAACTCATGAAAAAATTCTTGCATATATTATTGTAAAGTGTGGGAATACAGAAGATGTTGCTGATATTTTTCAAGAAACTTATACAGAGATTGTAAAAGTGATCCGTAAACATGGAATTGAATATTTCAAAAAGCCGGAAGCATTTGTCATGCAGGTAGCGAAAAAGAAAATATATCGACATTATAAACTACTGGAACGTTTGCATGGCATAGAGGAGACATACGATTTTGACGAATCCAATCTGGAAAATATTGATATAGAACAAATTTCTTTTGAAGAGTTTCTAGCAACAAAAGAAACTGTAGAAATGGCAATTTCCTATCTGATTCAAAAGGACGAATTGACCAAAAAAGTATTCTATTTATATTATTTTATGGATAAGTCGATTAAAGAAATTGCTGATTTATTTTCAGTAAAAGAGTCAAATGTTAAAAATAAATTGTATCGTACCTTAAAAGAGCTTCGGGAATATCTTTTAAAGGAAGGAATGGTGTAATATGAATAAGAAGGACTTGATGAAACAGGTGTCAGAATTTAATATGCCGAATATTTTAGAAGTAAAAGAAAATTGCATTAAGCAATTGAACAAAGAAGACAGAGGGCGGTATATACATGCCCGTTCTCTCAAAATAGCAGTTATAGCAGTAATTATTATATGTCTTTGTATCATGCCAGTAAATTCTCTGGCAAAAAATATTGTGCAACACATTAAAACTATGCTCCATTTAAATGGTAAAACGGTTGAATTAGGCAATATAGACAAAATCAATATTAAAATACCAGATGACTGTGAGGAAGTCAAAGACGAAGGGATAAGCTATCTAAGTAAAGCCTATAACACATTATCAGATTTAATGAAAGATATTCAGACAGATATTTATACATGGAAAGGGACAGATGATTTCTTAGACAATGGAATCATGTTAAATATTGTGCAGAACGATTATGGGAGGATAACGCTATTATATGACATAACGAAAGGTAAAGTTATTGAAAAAGATAGCGATAACGTTGATTTACAATCTGTTGACATGTTCATATATTTTCCACTGTCCTCAAAAACTACCTTGGGAAATATTATGCTTCAGAATGAACAATTAAAATATAGTACAATTGATGATGAGGGGAATATTGAGAAGTATCAACAAAATACGGAATATGAACTTGTTGAACAATATGAAAATACAGATTTAGACACTACCATCACAGTGATTTCTTCTATATCTGATACAAAGGGGAGTGGTAATTTAGGGGAATTTACAGAATCTGATACAGTGTATTATCTCTATTTTACTCTGGAGGGAATGTGTTATCAAATCAACTGTGTTGGAACACTTGATAAGGCTCATGATGTGGTAAAAAATATCAAAAAAACAAATATAGCTGATAGTATTTCAAATGCTTCCATGAATAGTGAAAGTGGTTCCAATGATTTACTTTATCGAACAGCAAACGAAGCCAATATTGTATTAGAACAGGGTGAGGAGATTACTATATCTGCAATGAATGGAAAAGAATATGAGGATGCCTACATTTCTTTAGCAGGTAAAGATGAGATACAAAAAATTGGCTTATTAAATGCGAATATGCCTTATTCTTATTGCGCTGCTGACTCTGGGGAATATATAATATTTGCAGGGGAAAATCAGACCAATATTACAGAAGAAGTAATAATAGAGCATTTATGCAATAACGAAGATGGTTTGTATCCGTTAGATTGATAAGGGATATGTTTTCAACATATCTTTTCAATGTTATAAATTATAGTATTTACAGAATGGAGGAGAATATGAAGAAAAAAATTATTTCATTAAGTTTGGTATTTATGTTATTATGTACCTCGTTTACAGTGCCAGCAACTGTAAATGCAAAAGAAGATAGTCTTGCTCCATATCGTGCAGTCCTGGAGGAAATGAATGCGCAATTAGGAACAGATTATACATTCCCAACAACGGATCAAATGGAAGATAATGGTGAAAATTATGCTGATTTAGTTGAGTTTTATACCAAAATGAGTTTCAATGAATTTAAAGATTATGTAACAGCGGCTTATAACAATGAGATGAATGATGACAAGGCTGAGGTAAACAATTTAATTGAAAAAGAAGAAGAAATTGCGCCACAGTCCTACGACAAAACACAAAAATATTACTATGATACAACAAGTGTAAATTATTTATATATTATTTCTACGG
>CAMWKN010000221.1 GCA_947174825.1 uncultured Clostridium sp. | reverse complement strand
CATAAATTTATAAGTTTTGCTAAGCAATTTTAGATGGGAGGCTTGCATTATGGAGGAGAAAGTGATTTTTTTGGATATTGATGGTACTTTGACCGTGGCTGGCTCCAATGTACCTCCGGATTCTGCACTACAGGCGATACGGGCAGCGCAGGACAAAGGGCATCTGGTATTTTTATGTACGGGACGCAATTATGATATGTTGAAACCTTTGTTATCCTATGGATTTGATGGAGTGGTGGCAAGTGCGGGAGGATATATACTCTGTGGGGAACAGGTGATATATGACTGTCCAATGACGGAAGATCAACGGAAATTGGTATTAGATACCTTGGAGCAACATGGCATTTTTCGTACTGTGGAATGTCTGGATGGATCTTATACCGATGATGGTTTTAAGGAGTTTTTGGAGGAACATGCCGGGGAGGGGGGAAATAGCGAGCTGTTACGTTGGAGAAGGCAGATTGAAACGGAACTGAATATTCGGTCTATGAAGGAATATGCGGGACAGCCGGTGTATAAAGTGGTGGTTATGGGCATGGATCGGAATAGTATGGAACGTGCTGGGGAAACATTAGAAAAGGACTTTTTGTTCTGTATGCAGGAGGCAGATCAGTATGGGATTGTCAATGGAGAAGTGATTAACCGGCAGTTTGACAAAGGGCAGGCAGTTACCCGCGTATGTCAGTATCTGCATATTCCAGTTAGGGATTCCATTGCCTTTGGAGACAGCATGAATGACAAGGAAATGATGGAGGCAGCAGGGCATTCGGTATGTATGGAAAATGGCAGTGATATGTTGAAAAAGCTGGCAGATGAGGTATGTCCTAGTGTGGAACAGGATGGCATATACCAGGCGTTTTTGAGACTGGGACTATTGTAGTTAGACTGCGGAAATTTAGAAATGAAATATGAAATCGATTTTATATATTTTGTACAAAAGATGAATATAACATTTGTGGAAACTGTCAATTTACAATATTTTGGCATTTGTTATAATGAAAATCACAAAATGTAATCGATTTCATACGAACAAAGTAAAAAAGGAGGAGATCAATTATGGCTCTGGATTATACGAAATGCGCAAAAGAAATCTACGAGACCTTGGGCGGGCGTGATAACCTGATAAGTGCGGCGCACTGTGCCACAAGGCTTCGTTTGGTAACGGTTGATAATGATAAGATTGATATGAAGAAACTGGAAGATATTGACGGGGTAAAAGGTGTGTTTTCCAGCAATGGGCAGCTGCAGCTTATCATTGGAACCGGAACGGTGAACAAGGTGTATGATGAATTTCTGGCAGTCAGCGGCATGTCGGCTGCTACCAAGGATGATGTGAAGGCGGCAGCAGCGGCAAAACAGCCGTTTATTAAGCGGATGGTCAAGACCTTGGGAGATGTATTTGTTCCAATTCTGCCAGCTATTGTGGCTTCTGGTTTGATGATGGGGTTGGTGGAAGCATTAGGAAAAGCCATTCCTGGATTTTCCGCCAGTGCGTGGTATGGCATTTTGGATATGATTAGTAATACAGCATTTACATTCTTGCCTGCTATTATTGCGGTGTCTGCAGCAAGAGTATTTGGTGGTAATATATTTTTAGGTGCTGTTATTGGTATGTTGATGATCCATCCTAGTTTGATTAATGCCTGGGCAGTGGCAGGTATGGCAGAATCCGAAATTCCGGTATGGCATCTGATTGGCAATGTGTTTACCATCCGGCAGGTGGGATATCAAGGGCATGTGATTCCGGTGGTAATTGCCGTCTGGCTCATGTGTGTGATTGAAAAATGGCTGCATAAGCATGTGCCGGAGATGATTGATCTGTTTGTCACACCTTTGTGTACGGTTATGGCCACTGCATTCCTAACTCTGGGAATTATTGGACCAATTTTCTCCACGGCAGAAGGTTATGTATTAAGCTTTGCAAAAGAGATTATTACGGTTGGATATGGTGTTGGAGCCATGATTATGGGTGGTTTGTATCCGATTACAGTAGTTGCGGGCATTCATCATATGTATAACGTGATAGAGGCGGGCATGCTTTCGGAGGAAGGAGGACTCAATACGTGGATGCCGATTGCGTCCGCAGCCAACTTTGCACAGTGTGCAGCCTGTTTGGCAGTAGGATTAAAGGCGAAGAATGCCAAGACGAAATCTGTGGCAATTCCGTCTTCCTTGTCAGCAGCTCTGGGTATTACCGAGCCGGCAATTTTCGGTGTAAACTTGCGTTTTACGAAACCATTACTCTGTGGTGTTGCTGGTGGTGCTGTGGGAGCCTTGTTGGGATCAATCATGCATATTGGCGCAACTGCCTATGGTGTAACAGGCATTCCAGGTTATCTGACCACTTTGGATTATTCACTACAGTACACAATAGTGTTGGCGGTTTCCTTTGCCATTGCTTTTACACTTACCTGGATTTTCTGGAAAGAAGACGAGGAAGATGCTGGGAAAACAGCGAAAAAAGCAGAGGAAAAACAGCAGGGAGAAAGAGAAATAATTTTGACAAATACAGAGGAGAATACCATTTATGCGCCTCTTAGTGGAAATGTGATTCCATTAGAGCAGATTCCGGATGACACCTTTGCTTCCGGCGTGTTGGGAAATGGTGTGGGCATTGAGCCAACAGTAGGCGAGGTAGTTGCACCTTTTGACGGAACCATTGCTACCGTTACCGATACCAAGCATGCCATTGGTTTAATGGGACCGAAAGGAATGGAAATGCTGATTCATGTAGGGGTTGATACGGTAAAAATGCAGGGCGAAGGCTTTGAGGTATTTGTGTCTGAAGGTGATGAGGTAATAGCCGGTGAGAGACTGATGACCTTCCAGATCGACAAAATTAAAGAGGCAGGATATAGTCCTACGACGGCGGTACTGTTAAATAATAGTGATGACTATGAGAACTTCAAGGTAATCAAGACGGGAGCTGTACAGAAAAGCGAGCCAGTGATTACCATTTGAAATAGATAAGGAGATTGTCATGGCAATGGAAAAAACAGAACAGATTATGTCAAAACAGCTGATGCCTGGTAAGGAGAAAGGTTTGCCGGAAAATGCAATGCAGTTATCGGATCAGGCAGAGTGTGAATGTCAGAAAAAATCCACTGAGATGGAGAATAAATTTGAGGGAAAGTCCGCAGAGATGGAGGGCGTATTTCACAAAAAAAACACTGAGACGGAGAGTGTATTTCAAGAAAAGTCCGCAGAGATGGAGCAGGAATTTCAGAAACGGTTTGAAAAACACCGGGAAGAATTGCGCTGGTTGTATATGGAGCTTTATGACAATGGGGATATGTTTGCCGAATTGGAACAACAATGCAGGGCTTTCTATGAGGAACGTGAGGAAAGTCTAAAGGCACTTGACCGCAGCAGAGAGGAGAGTCCGGATTGGTATAAACGGAATGATATGCTGGGAATGATGCTTTATATTGATAATTTTGCCGGCAATCTTAAGGGTGTGCAGGAAAAATTGGATTATCTGGAGCAGAGCAATGTCAATTACATTCATCTCATGCCTTTTCTGGATACCACAGAGGGTAAATCCGATGGCGGCTATGCGGTTAGTGATTTCCGTAAGGTGCAGGAAAAACTGGGAACCATGGAAGAGCTTGAGCAGCTGACCCAGGCATGCCATCAAAGAAAGATGAGTGTTTGCTGCGATTTTGTGATGAACCATACTTCGGAGGATCATGAATGGGCGCGGAGGGCACGGAGTGGCGAAGGAGAATACATGAGCCGCTATTTCTTTTATGACAATAGTGCTATTCCTAGCCAGTATGAGAAGACTGTGCCACAGGTATTTCCTGCCACGGCTCCGGGCAATTTTACCTGGATTGATGAGATAAAATACTATGTGATGACCAGCTTTTATCCTTATCAGTGGGATTTGAATTATCGCAATCCCAGAGTATTTAATGAGATGATGTACAATTTCTTGTATCTTGCCAACCGTGGTATTGATGTGATCCGTATTGATG
The DNA here is from genome assembly GCA_947174825.1 of uncultured Clostridium sp. The sequence goes on along the minus strand of CAMWKN010000221.1, from coordinate 574 downwards.
CTGTGCCATATATCTGGAAAGAGCTGGGAACAAACTGCAGAAATCTTCCTCAGGTTCATACCATTGTGCGTCTGATGCGGATAATCAGTGAGATCGTATGTCCGGGTGTCCTGCTGCTGGGGGAAGTGGTTATGGAGCCGGAGCGTGTGGTTCCTTACTTTGGTACCGTGGAAAAACCGGAGTGCCATATGCTTTATAATGTGACCACTATGGCAACCACCTGGCATACCGTGGCAACCCGTGATGTGAAATTATTAAAGCGTCAGCTGGATATCATCAATGCATTGCCAAAAGAATATGTATTTCTGAATTATCTCCGTTGCCATGACGACATCGGCTGGGGTCTGGATTATAATTTTCTGGCAGAGGATGGCATCGTGGAGATTTCTCATAAGAAATATCTGAACGATTATTTTCAGGGAATTGCCGGGGACAGTAACGGCCGGGGAGAATTATATAATTATGATCCGGTTACACAGGATGCCCGTCTTTGTGGTACCACTCCGTCTCTTTGTGGGATCGACAGGGCAGGATTTGAAGGAATTCAAGGCATGATGGAAAAAGCCAGTGATTT
>CAMWKN010000220.1 GCA_947174825.1 uncultured Clostridium sp. | reverse complement strand
CTTAAATCCAAGCTCTACCGTAAACGTGCTGCCCTTACCCATCTCGCTCTCAACGCTAATGGTACCATTCATCATCTCCACAATATTTTTGGTAATTGCCATACCCAGTCCGGTTCCCTGGATACCGCTCTGTGTCACAGTGGACTCCCGCTCAAAAGGTTCAAAGATATGTTCCACAAAACTCGGTGACATTCCGATACCATTGTCCTTAATAATAAATGTATAATCACCGTATCCATGCCGGAATGTGGTCTTCTGCATAATCCGGAAGGAAATCGTGCCTTCTGCAGGGGTATATTTCACAGCATTACTAAGCAGATTGATAAACACCTGATTTAACTTCAAAGGATCGGCTATAACATCTTCATTGGTAACCTCAAAGGTATCAATAAATAATTCCAGCTGTTTTGCCGTAACCTGAGGCTGAATAATATTTACCAGATTGTGTATCAGTTCAGAAATATTACACTCCTGCTCTTTAATCTGCACTTTTCCACTCTCTATCCTGCTCATATCAAGAACATCATTAATCAGACTGAGAAGATGATTACTGGAGGAAAGGACTTTCTGCAGAGAATCCAAAACCTGATCTTTATTGTCAATATGGCTGACAGCTATAGTAGCAAATCCAATGATGGCATTCATCGGGGTCCGGATATCATGGGACATATTGGACAAAAATGTGGTCTTAGCCCTGTTTGCATGCTGCGCCTGCATCAGTGCATCTTGAAGAGCCTGGGTTTGCTCTCTTTGTTCCTTGACTTGCTCCGTGATATCCCTGGTCAGCACCATAACTATAATGTCGCCGGTATCCTCATCCTTGGTCATAACAAAAGATTGGCGCACACAAATCTGATCCTGTTTGGAATCCTCTCCCCAATATTCCACTACAACTTCTCTTTCACCCTGCTCAAAACATTTGGTTAAATTTTCTATAGTTACCATGGCAGAATAATTTTCCATGGATTCTGCCAAAACGAACTGTTTCCATTTTTCAAAAAACTCGGAAGCCTTACACGGCGCTACTAGTCCCACCTTCTCTAGGAACGACATTTTCTGTCCATCTATCACCCCAATAATATCCTGCTCAACGAGATCCTGGGTCAAGTTAAACTCAAAGTTGCAGAAGGAGTTGGACTTAAGCGCTATCTGGTATTGTTTCTCCTTACGGTTTGCAAGCGCACGCACTCTCTGGATACGCAGATCTTTTTCTTTTAACTCTGTTATATTCTGACGAATAAATAAAACCTTGGAAACCTGATTGTCCTTCCTTTCCAGACAAATCACATTCAAGTGTTCCCACTCCGGATGTCCGTCCCTGATTACATGGAGCTCATACCGCAGATCATTATGTTCCGACATGGCCTCAATAATGGCATCTTTATCCATGAAATCAATAAATTCCTGACGCCTATCTTCTTCTAGCAAGGAAGCCAGATGGGCTATAATATCCTGGTAATCTCCGCTGTCTGCTATATCTCTACTCTCAGGCTTTGTTCCTGCCAGATACTGATAGGTACCCTTCTCAAAATCAATCATGGCATACCGGGAAAACAGTGTATTGACACCGCTTATAATGTAGCCCATCTCCCGATTATCCTCCTCCAGCTGTTTCCGTTTGTGTCTGGCACGAATCAGAATGAAAACAATGTAGATGGCAAACAGAATAATCAGCATGATTTCCAGTTGAATTCCCACCAGATTTTCTTCGGAAATCATGCGCTGTGTCACATTTTGGGGAAATGTCTGTACCAAAACATATTGATTTTCCGGCAGATATGTGACACAGATATTATCCGTCTTGCTGGCTGAATCGCAGGCAAAGGCTCCCGCCCCTCCATTATCAAATATCTGCTGAACCTGATCAGAAGCTGTCTGGTCAATCACATCTGTTTCTGTCAGGACATCCAGAAGATGTCCTTCATAAGTCTTGTCGTCAGAACTGGCAATTACCCCTCCGTCTGGCGTGCACAAAAATACCTGAGCCTCTTCTCCGAAATACGTGGTAGCCAGCATACTTTTCAAATATTCCTCTGCCAAAAAGGCTCCCCGCAGCACACCGATAGTCGTACCGTTATAATATACAGGTGCATAAAAACATGCCATTGTCTCATCAAAAAAGTAGGAATCAAATATAACCTCCGTGCCGCTGTTTCCATTAATACCATCCTTGTAAAACTTCCGCTTCGCTACGTCAGCGGTTCTCCCATCAGAGCTATAGTCCACTCCATTAAGATCTGTAAAAAAAATGGCATCAAACTGGGAGTTTTCTTCCATTTCACTTAGCATCTGCACTGTAATCACAGGCTCCGTCAGACCTTCTCCTATAAAGTATGCATAAGTTCTAATTCGCCCCAGGGCATTATTCAATTCTTCATCAATTTGTACAGATTTCAACTGCGCAGAGTCTGCCGCATAATCTCTATTTTGCTTCTCTGTCCGTTTGCTATTCTGTTCCGTAAACCAAAGAAACAAAAAAATAATGGCTATTAAAAGGAAAATTGCATAAATAATCTCTTGCAAAGGTTTATTTTTTTTCATATATTTCCTCGCTATATATATATCGCTTTAAAATGCTGCCGCACAATCTTTTAATTTCTCAATTACTTTAATCTGCTGAGGGCATGCTTTTTCACACTGACCACAAGCAATGCAGTCTGCAGCCGATCCTGCGTCCGCTGTAACCTGCGCATATTCCTTTTTCCCATCTTCAATCTGTCCCCATACCAGCTGTTTATTCCGTGCCGCAAAAATTTCCGGAATTGGGATCTGTTTTGGACAGCCAGCAGTACAATAGTGGCACGCTGTACATGGAATAGACTGCACCCCATTGATTGCCTCCTGTGCCTTGCGGATTGCTGTCTGCTCCTGTGCATCCAATGGCTTGAACTGTTTCATATAGGAAAGATTATCCTCCATCTGTTCTTTGTTGGACATACCGGAAAGAACGGTAATAATCCCCTCCAGAGACGCTGCATAACGGATCGCCCATGACGCATAAGATGTTTCCGAATTTGCCTCATCAAAAATTTTCCGTACAGCCTCTGGTGGATTTGCCAACGCACCACCCTTTACCGGTTCCATAACTACAATAGATTTTCCATGTTTCCTTGCCACCTCATAATTTGCCCGCGCTGTGACATCCGAATTTTCCCAGTCTGCATAATTAAGCTGCAACTGTACAAATTCTGCATCTGGATGCTTTGTTAAAACTTCATCCAAAATATCTGGTGTTGCGTGAAAAGAAAATCCCCAATGTTTAATGAGTCCTTTGGCTTTCTGTTCCTTTACAAAATCCCAGATGTGATAGTTGTCATAAGTCTTATAATTTCCTGCCTGCAGGGCATGAAGCAGATAATAATCAAAATATCCTGCTCCGGTACGCTCCAGACTGGTATAAAACTGTTGCTTTGCCGTCTTTTCATCGTGGGCACCCATCCATGCACACAGCTTGGTTGCCAGTGTATAGCTTTCGCGGGGATAACGGTCAACCAGTGCCGCCTTGGCTGCACGTTCCGATTCTCCCTCGTCATACACGTAAGCGGTATCAAAATAATTCAACCCAGCCTCCATAAATAAATCTACCATTTCCTTCGTCTGTTCCAAATCAATTTTCCCAGATGCCAGTTTCGGCAGCCGCATCAGTCCAAAGCCCAGCTTTGGTGTGGATTCTCCAAAATACTGTTCCATATGTATTAATCTCCTTTCGATTTTCTTTACCAATTTTCTTTAATCTAATCCATATTCTATAAAAATCTTATCACATTCATCCAATACAGGCAAATTTCACCTCAAATTTTTGCGCCATTCGGCAGGTTTTTTATTTTTAATATTTTTGATTTTTCCACTGTAAGAATAGCACTTCAACTCTTATACACTTGCTTCCGGTTTCAACGGTCCATAATAATAGGATGCGGTAGCGCCACCATCAATGAGGAAATCAGCCCCTGTAATAAATGCACCTTTCTCGCTCATAATCAGCTCTGCCACATTTGCCACCTCGTCTGCGGTTCCCGGTCTGCCTGCCGGACATTTGGCAAACATATTTTTATAAAAGTCACCTCTCGGTCCATTAAATTCATCTAATGCTAATGGTGTCACAATAATTCCTGGTGAAATCGAATTGATACGGGCTCCTTTTTCTCCCCATTTAACAGACTCTGCCATCACACGCTTCTCATTGCATCGTTTTGCCATCTGGTAAGCATGCAGGGTGTCCTTGATATTCTCTGGTTTCAGAACTTCCAGACTTAGGAGCTCCTCTGTCGGAGTTACCGCCAGCTGCTCATCAATCTCATTGCCCAGTGCCGGCATACGGTGTCCGGACTGGCTGGAAATGGTCACACCAACACCTCCCTCGCGGATAACCTTGCCCACTTCCTCCAATAACACGGCTGTTCCGTAAAGATCTACCTTTAGGATTGCCTCCACCGGCGCCTGGCTCGGAGACACGCCCGCCGCATTGATCAGCATTCCAATCTCTCCATATTTCTGTCCTTCCGCAATCAAACTTAAAATGGATTCTCTGGAAGAAATATCTGTCTCCATTGGTAC
>CAMWKN010000219.1 GCA_947174825.1 uncultured Clostridium sp. | reverse complement strand
GGGATCTGGTCATGGATTCTATGAAATCCGGTGTGATCGATCAGAATTTATATCGGGAATATGATGTAAAAAGAGGATTGCGTGATAGCACCGGTAAGGGTGTTTTGACCGGTTTGACTGAAATTTCAGATGTATCCGGCTATCGTCTGGTCAACGGTGTTAAAGAACCGGCAGATGGTATGTTATATTATCAGGGCTATGATGTGGAATTTTTGGTGGGCAACGGATTGGAAAAACGCTTTGCCTTTGAGGAGGTGACTTACCTGCTTTTGTTCGGTCATCTCCCGAATGAGGAACAGTTGGAAGTGTTCCGGGGGATATTGATTAGTTTACAGGAATTATCAGGGCAGTTTGTCCGGGATGTTATTATGAAGGCGCCCAGCCCTAATTTAATGAATGGTTTACAGAAAAGTATTTTGACTCTGTATTCCTATGATGCCAATCCAGATGATATTTCGATATCTAATGTATTGCGTCAATCATTACAGTTGATTGCTAAATTGCCGTTGATTTCTGTATATAATTATCATGCTTATCGTCATTTTCATTATTTTGACAGTTTAGTGATCAAGCCGGCAGATAAAAACTTATCTTTTGCAGAAAATATATTACATATGCTTCGGCCAGATGGAGTTTATACCCCATTAGAAGCCAGAGTATTGGATGCTGCATTGGTATTACATGCAGAGCATGGCGGCGGTAATAATTCTACTTTTACAAACCATGTGGTTACTTCATCCGGTACGGATACCTATTCTGCTGTGGCTGCATCAATTGCATCCCTGAAGGGACCTCGTCATGGTGGCGCCAATCTTAAAGTACAGCAGATGTTTGATGATCTGCACAGGGAAGTGTCGGATTTATCGAATGAGGAGGAAATCCGCAGGTATCTGCAAAAAGTATTGGATAGAGATGCCTTTGATCATTCTGGTCTTATTTATGGAATCGGACATGCAGTCTATACCTTGTCGGATCCCCGTGCCAGGATTTTGAAAGTATATGCGGAGAAGCTGGCACAGGAAAAGAAAATGACAGAAGAATTCCAGCTTTACAACAAAGTGGAACGGATTGCGGCAGAACTGTTGATGAAGCGTAGCCATGTTGTGAAACCAGTCTGTGCCAATGTAGATTTTTACAGTGGATTTTTGTATACCATGCTGGGAATTCCGCAAGAGCTGTTTACACCTATTTTTGCAATCTCCAGAATTTCCGGTTGGAGTGCCCACCGTTTGGAAGAGCTGGTGAATCGTGGGAAGATCATTCGTCCGGCTTATAAATATGTGGGGCATCATCGGGAGTATGAGGAGATGGAAGATCGTTAAAACAGCATAATGTTTGTAATACCAGAGTAACTGAAAACACCAAAGAGTAGGAATGAGGTTAATTATGAAATTATCACAGACAAGTATTATTGCAATACTGATCGCCTTTGTTGCGTATCTATTATTTATGATCGTTATTGGTGCGATTTGTATGAGAAGGACAAAGAATACGGAAGATTACTTTCTGGGTGGTCGTGGATTAGGAAGCTGGGTGGCTGCTTTATCGGCACAGGCATCGGATATGAGCGGCTGGCTCCTGATGGGACTGCCAGGTTCCATTTATGCATTGGGAACCGGCCAGTCATGGATTGCCATTGGCTTGTTTTTGGGAACGGTTGCCAATTGGTTGTTGATTTCCAAGCGTTTGCGTCGTTATACCATTGTGGCAGATAATTCTATGACTTTACCGGAATTTTTTGAGCGGAGATATCACGATAAAAAGAGGATTCTGTTGACGATATCCTCTGTTGTGATTGTAATATTCTTTTTAGTTTATACGGCATCTGCTTTGGCATCCGGTGGAAAGTTGTTTCATACCGTATTTGGTGTGGATTATCATATTGCCCTGGCGATTGGTGCAGTGGTTATTCTGGTGTATACTTTCATGGGTGGATTTTTGGCAGTATGTACCACAGATTTTATACAGGGTTCTATGATGCTGATTGGTTTGCTGGCAGTGCCAATTTTGGCATATTGCTTTGTGGGAGGAGATTTTGCGGAAAAGATCACTTCTACCGACGTGGCAGGTGGTTACCAGAATTATATGAGTTTGTTTATGAACGGCGATCGTCCATATACCTTTGTGGAAATTCTTTCCCAGTTGGCATGGGGCTTGGGATATTGTGGTATGCCTCATGTGCTGGTGCGCTTTATGGCAATTAAGAGTGAGAAGGAAGTGAGAAAGTCCAGTATCATTGCTATTATCTGGTGTTTTCTGTCCCTGCTGGCAGCCTGCCTGATGGGTGTGATAGGACGTGCCTATCTGGCGCCGGAGGTTATCAAAGATAGTGAGGGTGTATTTATTCAGTTGATCGAGCATGTCTTTACTAAGAATATTGCCATGCCATTTATCGGTGGAATTTTCCTGTGTGGTATTTTGGCCGCTATTATGTCTACCGCAGATTCCCAATTACTGGTATGTGCATCTTCCGTATCCAAAGATATTTTTAAGAATCTGATTAATCCAAAAGCAGATGATAAAAAGGTGTTGCAGACCAGTCGTATTACTGTAATTGTCATAGCGGTTCTGGCATTTGCCATTGCCTGGAATCCTAACAGCAGTATCATGGAGTTAGTATCAGATGCATGGGCTGGATTGGGTTCCGCATTTGGACCGGCAGTTGTCTGTGCCCTGTTCTGGAAACGTGCCAATCTGCCAGGTACTGTGGCAGGTATTGTGTCAGGTGGGCTGACGGTAATTGTATGGGATTATCTGCCGATTATAGGTGGTAAGACTATCGGTACTGTAACTGGTGTATATTCTCTGTTGGTGGGATTTGCAGTCAGCATGCTTCTGATTGTAGTTGTTAGTCTGAGCACAAAGGCACCGGATGCTGCTGTCTTAGAAGAATTTGAGAAAGTAAATAATTATACGGAATAATAAAATATACATGTGATGGATGATAAGGGATTGCCCTGGTTGTGCTATATCAGGGGAATCCCCTTGTTCATTGTGTGAAACAGGATAGAATAAGATATGTATGAAAGAGAGAAAAGGGATTCGTCGGGGTTTTATACTTCCGGTGCCTTTGCAAAGATGGCACATATTTCACTGCGGACGGTGCGCTATTATGATCAGCAGAATATTCTCAAGCCTACCTATGTGGCAGACAACGGCAGGCGCTATTATAGTGATCAGGACTTTGTCCGTCTGCAGCAAATTCTTTTGTTTAAATATTTGGGATTTTCTCTGGAGGAGATCAAGGAGCTGACTATCGCTGATCAGGATGACCGTGTTTTGGTGCATTCTTTGGAATTGCAGCGCAAGCTGGTACAGGATCAGATTGAACATTTGCAGTTGGTGGAGCAGGCTCTTCATGATATGACGGAAGAATTGCAGCATAGTTCCGAAGTGGATTGGAGTGACATGCTGAATTTGATTCATCTGACAGGTATGGAGAATCGAATTCAGACTCAGTACCAGAATTCAACAAACATTTCTGCCAGAATTCGCTTGCATAGCTTGTTTTCACAGAATCCTCAGGGGTGGTTTTCCTGGGTGTATGAGCAATGTGACCTTAAGCCGGGGATGCAGATTTTGGAGGTGGGCTGCGGTAATGGAAGGCTCTGGACAGAGAATCAGTCAAAGCTGCCGGCAGGAGTTCATGTTGTTTTATCGGATATTTCAGATGGTATGCTACGGGATGTGAAGCGGGATGCCAGATTAGATGAAAGTGTGTTTGCATTTCAACATTTTGATTGTGCCAATATACCATTTCCGGACGAATCCTTTGATTTGGTTATTGCCAATCATACCTTGTTTTATTGTAGTGATATCTCCAAAGCCTGTGCAGAACTGAGCCGGGTGTTACGACCGCAGGGAAGGGTGGTATGTGGCACCTATGGCGCCGATCATATGAAAGAGGTAACGGATTTGGTACAGGCATTTGATGACCGGATTACTTTGTCTTCCGATTCCTTGTATGATCGTTTTGGTAAAGAAAATGGAGATGTACAATTACAAAAATATTTTACTTCCGTGGAATGGAGAGAATATGTGGATAGTCTGGAGGTGGATCTGCCAGAACCACTGATCGAATATATTTTATCCTGTCATGGGAACCAGAATCAGTATATTTTAGACCGTTATCAAAAATTTCGGGCATTTGTGACGAAGCGAATTGGGAAGAAGTTTCATATTACCAAGGATGCTGGAATATTTGTTGGACAGAAAATGGTCTAACAAATACTCATCTGTGAATGGTAAGGGACAAAAATGAAAAAAATAAAAAAAAATAGAAAAAAGACTTGAAGGTAACGTAACGTTACCTTTTATAATGTGATTAAAACAGTGAGCAGAGTCAAAGCAACAACCGTCCGATGCTTGAAGCAGAAAACAGATATCGTGCTTATAGGGCCATATGTTGCAACGAAACAGAAAGGTGGATATTATGAAAGGAATTATTTTGGCAGGTGGATCGGGTACCCGTTTGTATCCGCTGACCATGGTTACCAGTAAACAGTTATTACCAATTTATGATAAGCCAATGATTTATTATCCCATGTCTGTGTTAATG
>CAMWKN010000218.1 GCA_947174825.1 uncultured Clostridium sp. | reverse complement strand
GTCTTCGGAATCTTTGTATACAAATACGGTAATGACATCTTTTAAACGGGTATCCGGGGGAACTTGTGCCTTGGGCAGCAGTATTTTTTCCCGGTCTTCTCCAGTAGGCGTATTCAAAAAAACACCAAAATCTGTTTCTTTGACAACAATTAGCTCTTGAGTTTTTCCTAATTCTATCGTTGGTTTCATGCTTTTGTTTTCCTTTCCTGCTACCATATAATATACGTGGAATCGAAATTTATGGCAGTTTTCTTATCTATAGTAGTTTATAGGATTTTTCTTGTAATTACAAGTGTCGAAAAGTATGCGTTAATTTCGTGATATTGTTTGTAAGTAACCTGGCTGTTTTTTGGAAAGAAAAGGCAATAAAGAATAGGAAGAGAAAAAGTTCGCGAATAGACAGGAGGAATGATGTATGAAGCAAAATAAAACCAGTAGATTTATGTGTTATATCTGGCTTCTCGTTCCACTACTATCTCTGCTAAGGTTAAGCCAGCCGATGATAACAGTCCAAATAGATGATACCGTGGTATTTTCAGCAGTAGCAGAACCTGTAAAATCATATAATGCATTTCAGTTGCTGATTCATCGTAATTTGGTAAATGCTTACAACGATATTGTTATAGATAGGAAGAATCCTGGACTGCTTATGCTGAAAATTATGATTACCTTGCAGTTGGTTTGCGATGTCGCTGTCGTGTGTATCTGTTTACAGGAATGGAGAGAAAAACAAAATCCTAAAATTTTTCTGAGACTTAAGGGGATCTTGTCAATGGGATATGTGTTGATGGCAATTGCAATTTATCGATTTTCACAGGTATGTGTCAATCATCCAAAGGCATCGGTGGTTGTCGCCTCATATGCAAAATATGATCAATATGAATTAGAAAAAAACATTTATTTTTCGATTGCTATTGTGGTGTTATTTTTAGTGACATGGTCTTTTTTTAGAATGGAAAAGGCGTATAGGCGTATGTGTTATTTCTGGATTATTGTGCCGGTATTATCTTTGGCAATACTAAGCAGGCCAATGATAGTGATTCAAACAGATGATATTTATCCAATAACAGATATGAATTATAATGGGTTTCAGGTGCTGGCATATGGCAGCTTGACAAATGAGTACAAGGATATTGTTATAGATAGGGGGAATCTGGGATTTGTTATGATCAAAATAATGATTGCCCTGCAGCTTATTTTTGATGTTGTCTTAGTAATAATCGCTTTGTGGGAATGGAGGAAAAAACGAAATCCCAAATATTTCCTATGTTTAAGAGGAGGACTGACAGTTGGATATGTGCTGACATCAGTGATAATCTACCGGATTACGGAGTGGTGGTTTGACAATCTGGAAATAGAGCATGCCTTGGGTGCCTTCCTGATGCGAACTTCGTATGCGTTTGGGGAGTGGGGCGTGTATATGACGCTTATATTCTCGATTGCCATTGCGATATTATTTGTAGTATCACTGTTGGCATTTTGCTTAACCCCAAAAAAGAAAGGAAGCAAGATGAAACGAAATAAGATTTATAGATTACTATATTTTCTTTGGTTTTTCGTTCCAGTGTTATCCCTGGTAAGATTAAGCCAGCCAATGCTGGGAATCGAGATAGGGGGAGAGTGTGCACCAGGATCAGATCCTGTAAAGCTATATAATGGATTTCAGTTGTTAGTCTGCCGCTATTTGAGAAATGGGTACAACCATATTGTTACAGATATGAGTAACCCTGGATTTGATATATTGAAAATTATGATTGCCTTGCAGTTAGTTTGTGATGTGATTTTAATATCTATCTGTTTGCGGGAATGGAGAGAAAAACAAACAAGTGAGAGGTTCCTAAGGCTTAGAGGAATGCTATCGATGGGATATGTGTTAACAGCATTTCTGTTCTACCAATTTATACCAGTATGTGACAATCATCTAAAGGTAGATCTGTTTGAGTCATTTATATCTTATATTCAATATGAATATATTTTTTCGTTTGGCGTAGTGGTATTATTTATAATAACCTGGCTGTTTTTTTGTAAAGAAAAGGCAATAAAAATAAGAAGAGAAAAAGTTCCAGAACAGAAAGGATGATTTACATGAAACATAATAGAATTAACAGGTTTATGTGTTCGCTCTGGTTTTTTGTGCCTGTGTTATCCCTGATAAGATTAAGCAAGCGAATGATGTGTATCATATTGTATGGGATACCAGATTGTATCACATGGTATGGGATGCCAGATGGAGGATCACGCATAAAGACATACAACGGATTGCAGTTACTGCTCCATAGCAATTTGGTAAATGCTAATAATGTTAATGTTACAGATATGAGTAATCCTGGATTTGTGATATTGAAAATTATGATTGCTTTGCAACTGATTTTTAATGCGATTTTAGTATCGATTTGTTTACGGGAATGGAGAGAAAAACAAACAAGTAAGGTTTTCATTAGGTTTAAGGCGGTGTTGACAATGGGATATGTGTTGACTGCATTTGCCATTTATCGAATGGTATTAATATGTGGTAATCATCTAAGGATAAAGGTGGATGGTTCCATAGTAGTAGTACATTCATCATATGCAGATTATTATTATGATGAATTAGAAAAAAATATTCTTTTTTCAATTGGTGTTGTGATCTTGTTCATCGTAACATTGTTAATATTTCTGTTTTCAAAGAGAAGAAAATATGATACAATTTCATGGCTGCCTTAAAAGGAGGATTTCTGAATAGTTTCAGAAAATAGAATTTGTGAAATGTAATGATGCTACGGATTGCTATACTGGCATCATATAATAGATAAATGGAGAACTACATTATGAAGCAGAAAGCGGCAAGAAATAAAACAATAGATTTTACTTTGGAGGAAGGCAAAGAATATTTATAACGGTGTATTTCTATCGATCATGTGTCGGATGATTATGAATCAGTAAAAAATGCATTCATTATAGGAGACAGTTTGGAAGTGATGGACAAGCTGCCCAGAAAATTTGTGGATCTGTTGGTGGTGGATCCGCCATATAATCTGGCAAAAGAGTACCATGGTAATAAGTTTAACCAGACCAGTCAGGAGGAATACAGGGAGTACACAATATCCTGGTTAGAAAAAGTAGTACCATTATTGAAAGATACGGCATCTATTTATGTGTGTTGTGACTGGAAATCCAGTCTTGTAATAGGAAATGTTTTGTATCAATATTTCAGAGTGCGCAATCGAATTACCTGGCAAAGGGAAAAGGGCAGAGGAGCCAAAACAAATTGGAAAAATGGGATGGAAGATATCTGGTTTGCCACTATGGGAAATGATTACACTTTTAATTTGGAAGATGTAAAAATTAGAAAAAAGGTGGTGGCTCCCTATAAAGAGGCAGGCGAGCCAAAGGATTGGGAAGAAACCGATCATGGTAATTTTAGAAACACCTGCCCTTCTAATTTTTGGGACGATATTTCCATTCCATATTGGTCTATGCCGGAGAATACCGGACATCCAACGCAAAAACCAGAAAAACTGATTGCAAAGTTGATTCTTGCCAGCAGCAAGGAAGGCGATGTGGTATTTGATCCTTTTGCAGGATCGGGGACGACTGCAGTAACAGCCAAAAAACTTCACAGAGACTATGTTGCAGTGGAGCAAAATGAATTGTATGGAGCATGGGCACAAAAACGCCTTGAAATGGCAGAGAAAGATAGCTCTATTCAGGGATATTGCAATGGAGTGTTTTGGGAACGAAATTCATTGGCAGATCAAAAAAAGGTTGAAAAATTCTGATTTTATATATAGTGGCTTGTAAAAAACAGCAATAAGGTTTATAGTGGGAAAAAGCACAACTGTAAGTGTAGAAGGAGGAGAAGACAGATGGCAAATGTAATTAGTACAGATAAGGCACCGGCAGCAATCGGACCATATTCCCAGGCAATGGAATGTAACGGCATGATTTATACTTCCGGCATGATTCCAATTAACCCAGCAACTGGGGAACTGGTGACTGGAAGTGTGGAGGCGCAGGCAGAACAGGCAATTTCCAATCTGGAGGCATTGCTTTCGGAGGCAGGTTCGTCTATTGATAAAGTGGTTAAAACAGTGGTGTTTATCAGTAATATGGATGATTTTGGAGCTATTAATGAAGTGTATGCAAAGCATTTTCAGGAGCCATATCCAGCAAGATCCTGCGTACAGGTTGCACGTCTTCCTAAAGATGTAGCCATTGAGATTGAGGCGATTGCCGAAAAGAAATAGTAGATATTTCATTTATTTAAAAGATTTGTAACATTTTAAAGAGAGAGTATTCTGTTATATTCAGCAGAGTATTCTCTTTTGACTTATTCCACTTCTATTTTGTTAACGACTTTTAACTTATGTATTCTAATATAATAGATAATATTAGTGAACTAGTACAGTAGAATACTATTTGATGGGGGTGTAAGGACAATCATTTGTTAAAAATCTCCTAAAATTCTGTCATTTTTCTTACATTTTATGTAAACCTGGCTATTGACAAAGCAAATTGCCATTGTTATAATGCTATATGAAATTTAATATTTTTGTAACAATTTATGTAATATTCGGTGACAGAGAATAGGAC
>CAMWKN010000217.1 GCA_947174825.1 uncultured Clostridium sp. | reverse complement strand
GTATGCACATAGTCAGCGTAGTTTTCCACTTCCCGCTGCAATTTCTCCACCATTTTTGCCGTTTCCGAGGAGTGGATCTGATGCTCTAACACCAACAAGTGGTTCTTCATATCATGATAGATCGAGCGCACCCGTTCCTCGTCCTTCTGTTTTTCCTGGTAGTAAACAAACTGTTTCTCCAGAATTTCTCTCTGTGCGCGTTCTTCTCTCTCCACTTTTTCTAAATAAAAGAATCTAACAAAAAAAAGATATAATATCATTCCAACAAGAATAATCCCTACTAACAAAACTATACCGATAAAAAGATAAGCGCCTTCTATATATTGATAAAAGAATTGTTTGATCACTTCATCTAAACACAAAAGAACAAAACCAACAAACACCAAAAACCATGTATTTCCTTTCTCCATAATCACCGAAGATGGTTTCAAAATTTGTTTTAATAGTAGAGTCAAAATAAACTGAAAAAGGCTACTGATTAAGATGACTCTTGCCTTTCCCAATTGCACTCCATGACCGACATCTACCCAGGGAACGATATGATTGAGTTTACAAAAAATAATAATTAAATTCTCTTGTAACAATGTAAAAAGATCTAAGTAAATAATATGCACTGCCACAGTAGCCACTTTCTCGGACAGTAGAAGTCGATACATAATAATATAAAGAATCTCTTGTACAGAGGACTTTATAATCAGCGGCACAGACGTCTGAGTCATAATGGTCTCCACCAAGAATACACTGGTATAGATAAAAATGGTTTTAATAATATGCTTTTTGTGATCAACGATATTGGAAAGAAGAAATATCTGACAAAAATAGTAAAAAAATGTCACTAAAGAATTGATGGTATGATAAAAAATCTGCATTTCAATTGACATCTCTACAAAGATCCTCCTCTCTTTCTCCGGTTATTTCATAACCCCATTCCCTTCCCTCTAGGGAATAGGAATTAAAATATTTAAAGTGAATTTCCCATCTTCATATTTCACCGTCAACTGTCCTCCATATCGTTCCGCCGCATTTTTCATATTAGAAATACCAAAACCATGAAAATAATCATCCTTTTTGCTGCTACCTTTCTTCTGATTGCTTTCTTCCTGACAATTGTTTTCCATCATAATCGAAAGGAAATTCTGCACTCTGCCCGCTTTTACCTGAATCACTCTCTGCCCCTCTGGCAGCTGCTCGCTAGCTTCTATGGCATTGTCCAGACCGTTTCCAAAAATCGTACTGATATCCAGTGGTTCCATAAAATCTATCCCTTGCAAATCAACATTGGCGGAAAAATCAATCTGTTTTTCCCTGGCAATTCCTGCTTTGTCTTTGAGAATCACATCCAGAAAATCATTGCCTGTATGCACATAGTCAGCGTAGTTTTCCACTTCCCGCTGCAATTTCTCCACCATTTCTGCCGTTTCCGGAGAGTGGATCTGATGCTCTAACACCAGCAAGTGGTTCTTCATATCATGGTAGATGGAGCGCACCCGTTCCTCGTCCTTTTGCTTGTCCTGATAATACACAAACTGTTTTTCCAAAACTTCCCTCTGTATCCGTTCCTCCCTCTCCCTCTTCTCCACATAAAGGAATTTATAGAAAACGATACACAGTAGCATTCCAACAAAAGCAATTCCTGCCTCTGAAATAATACCGATGATAAGATAATACCCCTCTACATGCTGATAGAATAATTGTTTAAATACTTCGCTTACAGCATGCAGGATACAACCAGAAATGGTCAAAAACCATATTCCTCTGTTCTCCATAACCTCCGAAAAAGGTTTCAAAATATGTTTTAATAGCAAAGTTAAAATAAGCATAAACAGACTACTGATCAGTATTACCCGAGCCTTTCCCAATTGTACTCCATGACCAACGTCCACCCAGGGAACGATATGATTGAACTTACAAAAGTAAATAATGATATCCTCCTGTACCATTGAACAAATAAACCAGAAGTAAACAACATGCATTGACACCGCAGCCGTTTTCTCAGAAAGAAAAAGCCTGTACATAATAATGAGATATGCCATATGCAAATAAACTTTTATTAGAACCGGCACAGCTGTCTCCGTCATGATTGTCGTTATTATATTCAAACCAATATAAATCAAAACTGACCTCAAAATATATTTTTTATGATCTACTATATTAGAAAGTAGAAATATCAGACACACATAATAAAAGTCTGTCACAAGAGTATTGATAGTATGATAAAAGATCTGCATCCCAATTGACATCTCTACAACCTCCCTCCTATATATTCCGCCAGCTGTTTCATAAATGCTTTCCGTTTGGGCTGACTGATGGGAATACGCTCCCCTGTAATCATAAGCAGCTCCAGCCCTTCCACACTTTTCACAAAGGACAGATTCACCACAAAGCTTTGGTGGCACTGGGCAAACCCGGGCTGTGCGCAAAGCAGGGACGAAACCTGTTTCATATTCTTGTAAATGATTTGTTTCTGCCCCTCAAAGTGCAACATCACATTGCGCTTATCGGTTTCGGCATAACACAAATTTTTATACAACACTTTATACTTACCATTGTCATTGGAAAAACCGATGTACGGCTCATCCTGACCATGATAATGAGCAAAAAAACGGTCCAGTTCCATTTTTAGGACACCATATTGAACCGGCTTTAACAGGTAATTAACCGCACTGTATTCATAGCCTTTCCATACATACTGTTTCCAGGAGGTTAAGAAAATCAGTCCCACCGTGCTGTCTATTTTGCGGATTTCTTCCGCTGTTTTTAAGCCATTCATCTGTCCCATTTTGATATCCATAAAAATCAAATCGTATTCTAAGTTGTATTTCTGTAACAATTCACTGCCATCGTGATAAATAAAAAAGCAGAACTCTTTCTTTGTCTCCGCAGCATACCTGAGTAAATTCTCTTTCAACTCACAAATGAAGGCATCTTCATCCTCACAAATAGCAATATGATACATATAACACCTCCCGAAATCTGTCCGTCCCACCATTGAAAGAAATAAATAAATGCTATTAAATTCTGACAAGAATAGTACTACTTCTATTAAATAGCATAAAAAATACTAAAATCGACAAAACAGGGACTAACAAGCCCCACCGGGGACGAATTAACTATATTTTTGCTGTCCACTTTATCCGGCAGGGACAAAAGCTCTGAAACTTTTCAGAATATTTACCACAACTACTAATTATTTTTTTCAAAAATTTTGGGAAATACTTTACAAATTCGTAAAGAGAAAAGGAGATGTGACTATTCGTCACATTCTCCTCTCTGTGGCTTCCGGTTGCCGTGCTCTTCAATGATTAGATACTTACCTGTTTTTGGCATCTTATTAGGAATAACTTCTATTAATTCGTCAATGGAACACTCCAGAACCTCACATATGCGGTCTATGTGTTCTATCTTCAAACTAACTGTTATCTCATTGTACCATTCACTAATGGTATTAGGTCTTATTCCGGTAAGCTCTGATAAGGTTTTCTGAGACATCCGCCGATCTCCGAGAAGCCGTGAAAGATGTATTTTTACCATAATAATTCCCCTATGATAGAATTTATCACAATTTGTTACATTGTTCATAATTTTGTTATTTTTTATCGTTTTTCGATATTTTTTGAATGTATGTAACGAATAAATGCTGCATAAATGAAACAGCACCTAAACCAATGATTGATTTAGATGCTGTTCGTTTCTTTTTTTATATCTATAGGGAACTCCTCTGCCAGCTCCCGATCCATCCATTCCACCGGATCTCTGCCAGATGCGAGTAACAGCCACAGTTTGACATACATAGAGACCGGAGATGCCTTCGGCAGTACATGGAGCCCATAGCGATCAAATATTCTGGTGCTGTCATAGACCAGTTCCGGATCTGCTCCGGTCAGAAATACTGGAATCTGCCGTCTCCCAGCTTCTTCAAAAAACAACTCCATCTCCGGTGTCTCACTGCAGATCGTTCCTGCATGATAGCTATGATGCAATACCGCCTTAGTTTTTGGTGGAATAGCCGGATAGCGCATGCCTGGTGCCGGATGGATCTGTAATATCGGAGCATCCCATGGTATATTCTGAGACAGCATCAAAATCCTGCTGTTATCATTCATTCTCCTGGAACAATCTACGTCTTCACTATTTTCCGGCTGTTCCATAGCTCCATCCCATATCTGTTTTTCTACTGTCTCCTGTCTCCACTCTGTCTGTCCTTTCTTCTTCATGATCTCTTCCTGTTGCAAACAAGACATCTCATGTACTCCACCCTCATCAAAGCAGGCACAGGAACTACCTATACTATAAACATCATCACTGTATGTCTGATGTCCCAGCACTCTGGTTCCCAGATGGATTCGAGGCACATCCCCGATATTCCGATAGGAAACATAAACACCACCAATGCCCTCCCGTATCCATTGCAAGGCATAATGAAAGTTATCCAATCCATTAGACCGGACATCAGATAGCACATAATTGGCAGAGACAAACACAATCGGAAGCGGGCTATCCATAAATAAATATCCTGCCATTGCCGCTGAATATGCCAGAGTATCCGTTCCATGGGTCACAATGATTCCCTGGCAT
>CAMWKN010000216.1 GCA_947174825.1 uncultured Clostridium sp. | reverse complement strand
ACCAAAAGTCCTGCCATATCCTTGATACACAGTGACTTAGCACCCATTTCCTCAATCTTCTTTGCCATATCTTTCCAGTAATCCATGGTATAGGCATCACCCAGAGTATAGGACAGAGCAACCTGTGCGTGTCCGTTTTCCTTGTTTGCTGCCTTAACCGCAGTCTCCAGATTTCTAACATCATTTAAGCAGTCAAAGATACGGATAATATCAATACCATTAGCCAGAGATTTCTGCACGAAATACTCTACCACATCATCGGCATAATGGTTGTATCCCAAAATATTCTGTCCACGGAATAACATCTGCAGCTTGGTATTTTTAAAGCCTGCACGCAGTTTCCGCAATCTCTCCCATGGATCCTCCTTGAGGAAACGCAGGGAAGCATCAAAGGTAGCTCCACCCCAGCACTCTACTGCATGGTATCCGATTTTGTCCATCTTATCTACAATTGGCAGCATCTGCTCTGTCGTCATACGGGTAGCGATCAGAGACTGATGTGCATCACGGAGAATGGTTTCCGTGATTTTAACTGGTTTCTTTTCTATATCAGCCATTTTCATTTCTCCTTTCTAGTTAATGCCAAATATTGCCATAAATACACCTGCCGCCACGGCAGTACCAATTACTCCTGCTACGTTTGGTCCCATGGCATGCATCAGCAGGAAGTTGGTAGGATCTTCTTCTGCACCGACTTTCTGCGATACCCTGGCTGCCATCGGCACTGCGGACACTCCGGCAGATCCAATCAGCGGATTTACCTTGCCCTTCGTTACCAGACACATTAACTTACCAAAGCAGACACCAGCTGCCGTACCTACGCAGAATGCCACCAGACCTAAGATTACGATCTTGATGGTAGTCATTTTCAAAAAGGCTTCGGCACTGGTAGAGGCACCAACGGAGGTACCCAGTAAAATTACTACAATGTACATTAACGCATTGGAAGCAGTTTCGGTTAACTGCTTTACTACACCACTCTCTTTGAATAAATTACCTAACATCAACATTCCTACCAATGGTGCTGTTGTTGGTAATAATAAACATACGATAATGGTAACAATGATCGGAAACAGAATCTTTTCTAATTTAGAAACCGGACGAAGCTGCTCCATCTTAATCTGCCGTTCCTTTTTCGTTGTTAATAATTTCATAATCGGAGGCTGAATAATTGGCACCAATGACATATAGGAATATGCCGCCACCGCAATCGGTCCCATATATTCCGTCTGCCTGAGTTTACCACACAGGAAAATGGAAGTAGGACCATCTGCACCACCGATAATAGAAATTGCTGCTGCCGCCTTATCATTAAAGCCTAACAAAATCGCAATCAGATAAGCAGAGAAAATACCAAACTGTGCCGCTGCTCCCAACAGAAAGCTCATAGGATTGGCAATCAGCGGTCCAAAATCTGTCATCGCTCCCACACCCAGGAAGATCAGAGATGGTAAAATACTCCACTCGTCCAGGATGTAAAAATAATGTAACAAACCACCCACGCCGTTAGCGGTATCCTCTGGCTTTGCCATGATATCCGGATAGATGTTGACCAGAATCATACCAAAGGCAATCGGCACCAACAGCAATGGCTCGTATTCTTTTTTAATCGCCAGATACAGGAATATACAGCCCACTACGATCATCAAATAGTTTCCCAATGTCAAGTTGAAAAACGCAGTCTGATGGGCCAGATTCCCCAGCGTGTCCATAACGTAATCCATCGTAATTCCTCATTTCTGCGCTGCATTATAGCCATGTGCTGAAACAGATCGCAACGCTGACCTGTTTCAGTGCTGAACAGAACCCATTCTGTCAGCAATTGTCGTTTCCTGAAATTCTGGCTGTACTAATCCAGTGTTGCCAATACAGCGCCTGCCTCTACAGAAGATCCCTCTGTAACATCGATGCTGGCTACTGTACCATCGCTAGGAGCTACTACCTCGTTCTCCATCTTCATTGCTTCCAGTATCATCAGCACATCGCCCTTCTTAACCGCCTGACCTGCACTTGCTTTAACAGATAAAATCTTACCTGGCATAGGAGCATTGACTTTCGTTGCACCCTGACCTCCAGCGCTCTTTGCCACTGCACTTTGTGCAGTTGATGCCGGTGCTTTCTTTGGTGCAGCAGCGGCCGGCTTTGCTGCTGCCGGTGCTCCGGATCCACTCCCCTCTTCTACAGTAACATCATAAGCAGTACCATTTACGGTAATTGTATAATTTTTCATGATTCCTTCCTCCATTTTGAATATTTTTAATTTTATTTACGTACAATCGAACGAATAACCAGTCCATCTGCACATTCTGTCTCACTGGCTGCTGCAACGGCTGCGGTAATCACTGCAACCAATTCCAGATCATCCATCAGATTCTCCTCTGCTGCAGCAGCGGCTGCAGCTGGTGATGGTGTAATTGGCACTGGTGCTACCTGCACGCTTGCTGCCATCTTTTGATTCTTCCGATCCTGCATCACACCGATAATCTTAAAGCAGCTAATAATCAGAGAGATAAAGATCAGTACCGCAAACACGATCGCCATACTTAAAATCGTATTCAGGCCTGCTTTCCCCATCTTCTGTCCCAGCGTTTTATACTCCTCTACACGCAGCTCTGTCTGACTGCCTGATGTGTCATAGGATACAGAAAATACCAGTTTTTTGTTCTTATTGGTCTGCACCGTAACATTAACGGTAGCGGATTCAGAACTAATAGTATAATCCCGTTTCCCCACCACTTTTTTCTTTTCCGTACCATATTTTTTCTGTAAATTTGCATTTTCCTTGAACACTTTAATCTGTTCAACCCACTCTGCCCGTTGTGTCTGATAATTTTCCCAGTCTGAATCACTAAAGGAATCTTTCATGCCATCATAATAATCAATGGCCTGCTGGTACTGATCCATCTGAGTGGTATAGTCTGTTTTAAACCACTCATCAATGGCACTGTCTGCATTTTCTTTGAGCACGTCCTTGGCAAAATTTTTATTTTGTTTGGTCAGACTCACGTTGCATCCAGCCATCAGTAACGCACAAGACAACACGCAGAGAATAAATGTGATTTTCTTATTCATATGCTTCATATGTCTCTCCTTACTTAGATTGTTCCGTGTTTCTTGCCGATGGGATATTCACTCTTGGAATAGAGCATTTCAAACGCATACATCAACTGCTTTCTGGCACTCTCCGGTGCAATCACGGAATCCACATATCCTCTGGCAGCTGCTGCATCGGTTCCTGACTGCTCCGCAAACTCAGATGCTTTCGCACTCAAGTCCGCTTCTTTATCATCCCCATACATAATCTTGGCAGCCACATCGGCATCCATCATGCCAATCTTTGCTTCTGGCAAGGCAAATACCATATCTGCTCCGATATGTTTTGAATTCATAGTAATATAAGCACTTCCATAAGCTTTACCGGTAATCAGATTCACCTTTGGCACATCAGCCTCTGCAAATGCAGCCGTTAATCTGGCTGCTGCGGAAGCGATGGTCTTTTCCTCCTCTACGGAAGTGGCATATCCCTCCACATTGGTCATGGTCAACACTGGAATATTAAAGGCATCACATAAGCGAACAAAAGAGGCTGCCTTCTCACAACCTGCTGTGGTCAGGCGAGCTGCATATTCAGCTACCGTCTTGCCTTCTGCATCATACTCCGCGGTACGGTTTGCCACTGCACCGATGGTAATTCCATCCAGACAAAGGAAACCAGTTACCATTTCCTTCGCGTATCCTTGCTTTACTTCCAGGAAGAAATTGTTGTCTCCCAGATCCTCTAATGCCACAACTGGATCCGCCAATTCCGTTGCCAGATCCGGCACCAGACGATTGAGATCATCCATACATTCATCCGAGAATGCAGTTTCATTATTATTTGCCGGCAGGATACTGACTAATTCCCGCACAGAATTCAACAGCTCTGCTTCACCATCCACCACGAAATCTACCGTAGATGCTGTCTTCTGGAAATCAGCCGCAGCGGTATCCAGTTTGGAAGTATAATTCTGATCCAGTGTATTCGGTGAATTTACGAAAACTCTGGCATTTGACTGCTCCATAAAGGTAAAATCACTCATGGCTGCCATGACAGCAACACCACCGCCGCAATTACCAAAAACTGCACTGATCTGTGGAATAATACCAGATGCTTTTGCTTTCATCCTGTAAATCTTACCAAAACCTGCAAGCGCATCTGTAGATTCCTGCAAACGCATTCCAGCACAGTCAATCAGTCCCACTACTGGAACACCTGTCTTCATCGCCAGTTCATAGACATGTGCAATCTTTCCTGCATGCATCTCACCTACGGTACCATTCATTGCAGATGCATCCTGGCTGTAGATATAAACTGGATTATTCTGGATCAATCCATAACCTGTAACGACACCGTCGGCAGGTACAGATTTTTCCTGCATGTTAAAATCTGTGCTTCTCTTGGTAATACCGGCACCGATTTCAACAAAACTATTGTCGTCAACTAAAGCCGCAATGCGGTCTTTCGCTGACATAGCATTTGTGTTACTCATGTTCAGCCCTCCATTGTTAAAATAATTTGAAACCCTATGATTGATAGCG
>CAMWKN010000215.1 GCA_947174825.1 uncultured Clostridium sp. | reverse complement strand
GCTTCAAAGGATGTGTAAATCTTAAAAAATTAACTCTGAATAAAAATGAAAATCTACAGGATATTCGGATGGAGGGCAGCAATAAACTGACGAGTCTGACCCTGTCCGGATGCTTGATGTTAAAAAGTATGAAATCCTTTCGTCAAATGCCGCTGATAGATCTGGTTATTGAAAATACTTCTATCACCGATTTTCAAGCAAAGGATTATCCAAATTTGGAATATCTGTCTTTCTCTGGGAATCCGCAGAAGAAAGTGGAAGTATCTTCTTTGAAGAAATTGTGGCATCTGAAAGTGGTGGGAGAGAGAACAACGAAAAAACTAGATGTGAGCAAAATGTCAAAGCTAGATGAATTGATCTGGAAAGATGGTGTTCTGAAAAAGATAAAATTTGGCAAGAGCAAAAAGTTTGACACTATCAACGTATCAAATAACCAACTGTCTGGAGCATGGGATCTGGGAGCATATAAGAAATTGGAAACCTTTGTGTGCAACGATAATAAGATTACATCCCTGAAGTTCGGAAAACATTCGGATAATCTGACCAATGTTTATTGCCGTAACAATAAAATAAAGGTTATGGAGGCCAGTTATGCTTATAATTTGAGGAATATAGACTGTCGTGGGAATAAGGGTATCAAGCTATACTTGTTTGTTGACAGCGAGGAAGATTGCAATGATTGGAGGTTTGGGAAGACGGCAAAGGCTTATTTTGGCATCCATAGGCGATAAATGCATTGTTTGGCAAATTTGGATATCTGTTAATGATTCTCCTCTGTTTTGTCATTTTGCCCAAAATTTAGGGCAGATTTTGTACACAAAAATATAGCATAAAATAGTAAAATGTGATATGCTTAAAGAGAAAATCCAGACTCCTATTAAGGCTTTTAGAAAAAGCAGAATAGAGATGGCGAGGAGGTCGTGGATATAGCATAATTACTATATTTGTAGCGGAAAAGATACATAGAGGAGGATTCATTATGGCTGGTATCGCAGACTTAATTACAAAAGGGAAAGACGGGGGTTTAAGTTTTGGTAACTATGAATTAGACAGTAAGCAGAAACGCTCTGATTTTGAATATGAGGGAGATCTCTATAAGATTAAGACATATAAAGAGATTACAAAATTAGAGAAAAATGGTCTGTTTGTATATGAATCGGTACCGGGAACTGTGGTTACAAATATGAAGTTTACGGATCAGCAGATTGCTTTTCAGGTAGAAGGTCTGGAGGATTCTTCCATTACACTGGAATTGGAGCCAGAGACAGAATATGACGTGTCCATTGCAGGCACAGAGATTGGTAAGATGAAGACAAATTTGGGTGGTAAACTGGCATTAAGTGTGGAAATGGATCCAGGCAGCGTATATGAAATTAAGGTGGTTAAAAGCTAAATATGGCAAAAGCAAAGAATAAAACCGTTTATTTCTGTAAAGAATGCGGAATGGAATCGCCCAAGTGGCTGGGGCAGTGCCCGGGATGCCATGAATGGGATAGTTTTGTGGAGGAGCCGGTGGTGAAAACGGCTTCCGGTCGTTCATCCGTGATTTTGGAACGCAAAGAACCTTCCAAGCTATCAGAAGTTGTTATCAGTGATGAAACACGGACAATGTCTGGCATTGCGGAATTGGATCGTGTCCTGGGCGGCGGCATTGTTACCGGTTCTCTGGTGCTGGTGGGTGGTGATCCTGGAATTGGGAAATCGACTTTGCTGTTGCAAATGTGCCGGGAGCTGGTTAATCAGCAGCATTCCGTCTTGTATGTTTCCGGGGAGGAATCCGTCAAGCAGATTAAAATGCGAGCTGACCGGTTAGGAGAGTTTCAGCAGGAATTATACTTGCTGAGCGAGACGGACTTGGATTTGGTGGTAGACAGTGTTACCAGAAAGAAACCGGAAATCGTGATTATTGATTCCATTCAGACCATGTACCGGGAGGAACTGGGATCGGCACCGGGAAGTGTGGGACAAGTACGGGAGACTACCAGTACCTTAATGCGTCTGGCAAAAAGCCTGCCAGTGACGATTTTTATTATTGGTCATGTGACCAAAGAGGGAGTGGTGGCAGGACCCAGAGTTTTAGAACATATGGTGGATACGGTGCTATATTTTGAGGGAGATGGTGGTGCTTCTTATCGTTTCCTGCGTGCTGTGAAAAATCGATTTGGTTCTACCGATGAGATTGGAGTTTTTGAGATGCGGGGTAATGGCTTAAAAGAGGTGCCGAACCCTTCGGAATATATGTTACAGGGAAAGCCAAAACAGGCACCGGGTTCTGTAGTGGCGTGTTCTGTGGAGGGAACCAGACCGATTATGGTAGAGGTACAGGCGTTAGTCTGTCAGACCAGTTTTAATTTACCCCGCAGGACCTCTGCCGGAACAGACTATAACCGTGTCAACTTGTTGATGGCAGTGATCGAAAAGCGAATGGGAATTCGCATGGGAGATTGTGACGCCTATATCAATGTGGCAGGTGGAATCCGGATTAATGAGCCAGCCTTGGATCTGGCAATTATTCTGGCATTGCTATCCAGCTATCGTAACCAGTCCCTGGATGATGGAACGGTTTGTTTTGGAGAAGTGGGACTAACCGGAGAAGTACGTGGCGTTACCATGATAGAACAGCGTGTGATAGAGGCGGCGAAAATGGGATTTGAACGCTGCATCTTACCGAAAGTGAATGAACGGCAGATTCGGAAGCTACTGAAACCAGAGCAACTAGGTGATTTACAGTTGACTGGGGTAGAGAGCATCTATGAATTACTGGAGGTGATTTGATTGGAGGAGAGTGAAACGAAACGGTCGGCAGATTTGGTTATAGACCGCATGGAAAGTCTGGTCAGCAGTTTGGAACAGATGTCCTATGATTCCATCAATACCACAGACCGTTTGGTCACTTTGTTGAATCGTGCCAGAGAATATAATGAGGTTATCGGAGATGGTAGTCAGGAAGAGCAGACAGCTGCCAGTGAGGCAATTGGAATTATTCTGGAGGAGTTATTAAATACGTCTTTTCAGGTCAATAATTTATCCCATCAGTTGGAAGTGGAGACTGTGTCACAGAGAGATACCTTAGAGAGTATCCGTCAAATGTTGGATTTTTTGTATTCTATGTGATTAATTTAGAAACTCTTTTTCGATTAATTTTTCGGGTCGGTGCGGGGACGTTTCGGAGGTTTTGGTCCCATATATTGATAAAAGTGGGTTTTCATCATACCATTGTAAATTTTGCGGTTCTTGGTGGCTTTGCTGCCAATGAACCGTTCTGTTTTTTCAAAGGCTGTAATGAGATACATAGACCAGCTGTCCAGGCGGCGGTATGCCTCTCCGATTTCCTGGTAGAGTGCCGGCATGTCCTCCTCATTTTCTAGACGCTGTCCATAAGGAGGGTTGGTAATGATAAAGCCATATTTCTTGCGGTGGCTTAACTCGCTGACAGGACGCTGCTGAAAATGGATCAAGTGATCTACCTCTGCCAGAGCGGCATTTTCCATGGCAGCAGCAATGGCATTGTGACTGATATCATATCCCTGGATATCCATCTGGATATCTCGTATAATTCGGTTTTCTGCCTCGTCTATGGCATCATACCAGTGCTTTTTAGGGATCAGGTGGGACCAGTTTTCTGCTGTGAAGCTGCGGTTCATACCAGGAGCAATATCTGCACCAATCATGGCGGCTTCTATGGGAAAGGTACCACTGCCGCAGAAAGGGTCCACCAGAATACGGTCCCGATTCCATGGGGTCAGAAGAATCAAGGCAGCTGCCAGAGTTTCTGTGATGGGTGCCTTGACCGTTGCTTTGCGGTAACCACGTTTATGTAGGGAATCCCCGGAGGTATCCAGTCCGATTACCACTTCGTCCTTCATTATGGTAACACGGATCGGGAAACTTGCCCCATCTTCGGGAAACCATTCGGTATGATACTGGGTTTTCATCCGTTCTACCATGGCTTTTTTCATAATGGACTGAATATCGGTGGGACTGAATAGCTTGCTTTTGATAGAGGTGGCTTTGGTTACCCAGAACCGTCCATTTTCCGGAATCCACTGCTCCCATGGCAGAGCCTTGGTTCCCTCAAATAATTCATCGAAGGTAGTTGCCCGGAAGCTGCCAATCTTAATCAGAATGCGTTCCGTAGTGCGCAAAAAAATGTTGGCACGGCAGATGGCAGCTGCATCTCCAGCAAAAGTTACTTTTCCGTCTTCTACCTGTATTATCTCATATCCCAGATCCCGGATTTCTCTTTTTAATACTGCCTCCAGACCGAAGTGGCAAGGGGCAATCAGTTGGAATTGATCTATGTTTGTACTCATGCTGCGAGTCTCCTTTCCAGCAAAATGGCGATGTCTGCAAGTATGGCACTGTCATTAAAAATGCCATATATCTTATCTATCACTGTTTTCCATTATAGGAAATCATAGACAAAAAAGCAAGCCACATACCCCACAGTAGGTTATGGGGTATGTGGCTCCATGGGCATGCTCAAATTTGCCATTGGAACAAAGAGTTTCGCTTGCGAAACTCTTGCGCCGCAAATGCGTCGCATCAGCGACATTTTACATCTGCATTTGCGTGCGCATCTTCGCGGAGCGTTTTTTGCTCTATAGGA